>DAOWDF010000057.1 GCA_030639165.1 Alphaproteobacteria bacterium | reverse complement strand
TCTGGTGGTGATCGCACTATGGTTCCTGTGCTGGCGCGGGCTGCTGTGGCTATAGGCGTGGCAGGTGTGTTCATGGAAACACATGAAGATCCAGATAGTGCGCCGTCAGATGGCCCTAACATGGTGAAGCTTTGTGATATGCCAGAATTGCTCGATATTCTTGTCCAACTTGATAAAATTGCTAAATCATAGTACAATTAAGGATATCTATATAGCAGGAGGCTGTAGAAATCATGGTACGCGTTGCAGGATCATCGCAATATTTAAATCAAGCACGGTTGGCGCAAGCAACGGGATCAAATTTTGATGCCGGTAATATTCTTGGCCTTTCGTCATCGAGTAGTTTGCTTGATGCAGGGCGTGGTAATGCCGTTGGCGGTATTGGTATTTCTGCAAGGGCGCGCGCTCTAACCAGTTCTCAACTCCAAAGTTCGGCTGCTACAGGAAATCAATTATTTTCATTATCTGGTGGGGGTAGTGCCACGGTTGAGGCTGCTACCATTCAAATTGCAGGCTTGCGTGCAACTGTTCCTGCTAGCCGTGATGTAATCGTTCAGGATGATGGTAGCATTAGCAGTGCTGGAATTGGTTCAGAGCTAGATATCGAAGCTTAGGGTAAAATCCCTCTTTCATAAAATTTTATTTTTCTTTATAGTACTGACGTTATTCTATTATCGTCATCCCCTTGATTTAGCGTAGCTAAATTTATACTAAGGGGATCTGGTAAGGTCAGCAGCTGTGCTGCTGGCATATGGATACCCGCCGTTTTATCGCAAGCAAGCTTGCGCCGCGGGTATGACAATATAGTTTTTTGTTAAACATAAGAAAGAGAAAAAATGAGCGCAATTATTGATATACATGCACGGGAAATTCTTGATAGTCGTGGTAATCCTACTATTGAAGTTGAGGTTACGCTTGAGAGTGGATCGATGGGCAGAGCGGCCGTACCATCTGGAGCGTCAACTGGTGTGCATGAAGCAGTGGAGCTGCGCGATGGTGATGAAGCGCGTTATCTTGGTAAGGGTGTGCAAAATGCTGTGGACTTTGTTAATGGCGAAATATTTGATTTGCTGGCGGGCGCAGATGCTGAAGAGCAAATTATCCTTGATAAGGGTATGATTGATCTGGATGGCAGTGAGAATAAGGGGCGCATTGGTGCGAACGCAATTCTTGGCGTGTCTTTGGCTCTCTCTAAGGCAATGGCGGATGAGCTTGGGATGCCGCTATATCGCTATATTGGTGGGGTTTATGCGCATACGCTGCCAACGCCGATGATGAATATAATAAATGGTGGAGCGCACGCGGATAACCCTGTTGATATTCAGGAATTTATGATTATGCCTGTGTCTGCACCGAATTTCAGTGAGGCTTTGCGTGTTGGGGCTGAGATATTTCATGCGCTAAAGGCGGAGCTAAAGGCAGCTGGCTATAACACTAATGTTGGTGATGAGGGTGGCTTTGCGCCTGCGGTTAAATCTTCTGATGAAGCTTTGGAGTTTATTATCAAATCTATTGAAGCTGCTGGTTATAAGGCGGGTGAAGATGTCGTTATTGCGCTGGATTCTGCGGCTAGCGAGTTTTACAAGGACGGTAAGTATGAGCTAGCGGGCGAGGGTAAATCTTTAAGTTCTGCTGAGATGGTTGAGTATTATAAAGATCTTTGTGATCGTTATCCGATTGTGTCTATTGAAGACGGTCTGGACGAGGATGACTGGGATGGCTGGAAAGCTCTAACTGCGGCGCTTGGTGATAAGGTGCAGCTTGTGGGTGATGATTTGTTCGTGACTAATCCTGCGCGTTTGAAACGGGGAATTGAAGAGGGCGCGGCTAATGCGATTTTGATCAAGGTTAATCAAATTGGGACGCTGAGCGAGACACTGGAAGCGATTGAAATGGCGAAAAAGGCTGGCTTTGGCGTTGTGATGTCGCATCGCTCTGGTGAGACCGAGGATTCTACTATCGCGGATTTGGCTGTGGCGACTAACTGTGGGCAGATTAAGACTGGCTCACTTTCGCGCTCTGACCGTATCGCAAAGTATAATCAGCTACTCCGTATTGAGGAGCAGCTTGATGCTGCGGCTAAATATGAAGGCTCTGGCTTTTACCGTAACTAAGTTTGCATATTGTGCTTGGGCGATGTATGTTCCATACCATATTGTCATGGGGTGTCTATCTCTGTGCAGATTTTGATTACATAAGGGTTATGTTGTTATGCTTTTAAGTGTTTTTATGAGTAAGGTGATTGATGAAGGGGTTCGTCCTGAGGATATTGCATTGAGTGATAGTTATATATTCCATGAAGGTGAAAGCATGGTTGTTCACTATAATAAAGGGGCTAATAAGGATTTTGTTGTGCTGTCTAATCCTGATGCTTATGAAGATACTGAGGTTAGTGTCTCTGATATGAAAATATTCTGGGGTGGTGATGCCTTTATTACTAGTGGTTATGTTTAGTTATAATGGTTGTTGTTATATATAGCTTGGATGTTAGCGTAAAAAAACTTATGCACAGGAAATATGTGTAATTATAGCTAGTTACCTGTGTATGTTCTTTTTATGTTCACATTAAGCCGTTGACTCTATTAGTGTTTTTTGCTTGCCAAGTGATTCGCTATGTGATTCTATAGGGTCATGGATAAGTTGATCGACATTCGCTGCGCACTTCATCGCAACCTAGTTATGGTTGTGTGTATTTGCTTGTGTCTGTATTTTTCTTACCACCTGATTGCAGGGCATCGTAGTTATTCAAGGTTGTCTAATATATCTTACATAGCGCAAGTTAAAGGTTCTGATTTGGATTCGTTAATAGAAGAGCGTTCTTTGATAGAGAAGAAAGTTCTGATGATGCGCCCTGATACATTATCCGCAGATTTACTCGAGGAACGAGTTCGTCTCGTTCTCGGTTATAAGCTGGATAGTGAGCTTGTTGTTATTTCTAATTAAATTCTAATTATTTATGTCTAGTTTTTATCCATGAAAACAATGTATTGCACCGCACAAAACCACGCTTTTTTGCTGGTAATGGTTTTATAAATGTTGTAGCAATATCCCTTGAATATAAATTGTCCTTAATACTGTATCAGGGGAAAATCGTAGTGGCTGAATCTAAAGCGAAAAAACAAAAAACATCAAAAGATAGTAATAATCCATCTGTAGATGAGTTGAAAAAACTTTATCATGAGATGCTTACTATTCGTCGTTTTGAGGAAAAGGCTGGCCAGCTTTATGGTATGGGCTTGATTGGCGGGTTTTGTCACCTTTATATTGGACAAGAGGCAGTGGTGACGGGCATTAGCTCGCAACAAGAGCCGCAGGATAGCGTTGTTACAACGTATCGCGATCACGCGCATATGCTGGCTTGTGGGATGGATCCTAAAGGCATAATGGCTGAGCTTACAGGGCGCATTGATGGCTATTCTCGCGGTAAGGGTGGCTCTATGCATATGTTTTCACGTGAGAAGAATTTCTATGGTGGGCACGGTATTGTTGGCGCTGGTACTGCTATTGGCGCAGGGCTTGGCTTTGCGCATAAATATAGGGGCGATGGCGGCGTAGCTGTGGCTTATATGGGGGATGGTGCTGCGAATCAGGGGCAAGTCGCTGAATGTTATAATATGGCGGCTCTTTGGGACTTGCCAGTTCTGTTTGTGATTGAGAATAATAAATACGCAATGGGGACTTCTACAAAACGTCATGCTGCGGGTGAGTTGTACCGCCGTGGAGAAGGTTACGGCATTCCAGGTGAACAAGTTGATGGTATGGATGTATTTGCTATGCAGAAGGCCGCAAAGCAAGCTCTGGATTATGCTCGGGCTGGCTCACCATATATATTAGAGGTTATGACTTATCGTTATCGTGGACATTCAATGTCTGATCCTGCGCAATATCGTAGCAAGGATGAAGTTGCGGGTATGAAAAAGGATCGTGATCCAATTGATCTTGTGAAGAGTATGCTGTTGGAGCAAGGGGTTGGAGAAGATGAGCTTAAGGGAATTGATAAGGGCATTAAAGCCACAATGACTGAAGCGGCTGATTTCGCAAAAAATAGCCCCGAGCCAGATGCCAGCGAGTTATGGACAGATATTTTAGTAGAGAAAGTGTAATAATATGCCAACACAAATACTGATGCCGGCGTTATCGCCTACTATGACCGAGGGGAATTTGGCTAAATGGCTGAAATCTGAGGGGGACGCAGTTGAGTCTGGTGATGTTATTGCCGAAATTGAGACTGATAAAGCCACTATGGAAGTAGAGGCCGTGGATGATGGTATATTGGGTAAGATTCTTGTAAGTGAGGGGACTGAAGGGGTTGCTGTTAATACTCCGATCGCGGTGCTTTTGGAAGAAGGCGAAAGTGCGGGTGATATACCTACCGATAATGTTGCTGTTATTCCTGCACCATCAAATGATGATGCAATTGAGACTGTGGTTACTCAATCAGGTGAGGCGGAGCAGCATGCGGGTGCTATCATTGATAATCGTGACATTTTATATGCGCAGGGCGTAATTGTTGAGCCTCCGCCATTTGATGAGGCGAGCTTTACCGATACTATTAATCAGTTAATTGCCTGAATTCACTTATCTTATCGGGAAATAATAATATTTACTTAACGGGTCTGATGGTTTGAAATCCTGGTTAAAGCTGTTTATGGAGACCTGAATTTTTTAGCCCATAGGAC
>DAOWDF010000290.1 GCA_030639165.1 Alphaproteobacteria bacterium | reverse complement strand
TGTTGATGAGCTTATAGAACATGATAGTTGTGATATGTTGGAAGAGCAGCTCAATGAAATACTCTCGACCATGGCTTGCCATGGATCGGTGCGCTCTGGCAGAAGGCTCAATGTAGAAGAAATGAATAGTTTATTGCGTCAAATGGAAGAAACTCCGCTTTCGGGGCAATGTAATCATGGCAGGCCAACATATGTTTCGCTATCGCTAAAAGATATAGAGAAGCTATTTTCACGGCGTTAGTATAGTCGCTATTATAGCTATTTTAACTAACTTAAGTTAGGTTAACCTTACTGATTACATTTAAAATTATATTGATCAAGCAAAGCTATCGGATATCATCACATGAAAAACAAAGCATTATCATTCTATACGGCTGTATTTTTACTATCAGGGCTGGTTATGGCTCTGCAAATATTACAGTCACGGATATTCTCGGTAACGTCTTGGTATCATTTATCATTTTTAGTTATAAGCATGGCTATGTTTGGCCTGACTATGGGCGCACTTAAAATTTATCGCTCCTCGGAAGAAGAACAGCGTGAACATTATGGCTTGATAGCAAGGAAACACTCCATTGCCTTTGGATTCTATATTCTTATTGGGCTAGCAGCGCAATTATTTATACCAATAATTTCTAATAATACATTAGAAACGCTAGCAACTTTGCCTGTCGCTGCACTTTCTACCGCTATTGCATATTATCATGCAGGAGTTGCCATCACGGTATCGTTAACACGCGCGCCCTACCCTGTTGGAAAAACCTATGGGTTTGACTTATTGGGCGCTGGACTTGGGTGCTTGGCCGCCCTTGTGCTTATGGAGAGCATAGATACACCATCTGCAATCTTGTTTTTATCCGCCATAGCCTTTGTATCAGCTCTGCTTTTTCCTGTGTCATCAGAAGATAGCAAAGTTATAAAATTATCCCATTATTCATTTAACATCAAAAAAACAGCGATGATATTTTGCCTATCATTATTCGCACTGGGCGCGATTAATATAGCTCTACCTTCGCCGCTTTTATATCCTTTATGGATAAAAAACAACCTGACTAAAATGTCATCAATAGATTATGAGGAATGGAATTCGATCTCGCGCGTTACTGTGATGAAAGAGATGAAAGATGTCACTCCATTTGCATGGGGGCCTTCTCCGAAATTCCCTACCGACATTAAGACAACAGGAAAATTCCTAATTATTGATGGTGATGCTGGAACGCCAATAACCAAGTTTGATGGTGATTTCTCCAAGCATAGGTATCTGGAATATGATGTAACTAATATAGCCTATAATTTGCCCGACATAAATAAAGCGGCAATTATCGGCGTTGGCGGTGGGCGCGATTTGCTATCAGCTAAATATTTCGGCGTTAGCGAAGTTACTGCTTTAGACGTTAATCCTGTTCAGATAAAATTATTGCGCGATCATCCTGAATATCGAGAATACGCTAATCTTTATAATCAGCCCGGCGTTAAAATCATAAATGAAGAAGCACGAAGCTGGTTTAGGCAGAATACTGATAAGCTTGATGTTATTCAAATGAGCCTGATTGATACATGGGCAGCAACGGGCGCAGGCGCGTTTGCTCTATCCGAAAACGGTCTTTATACGGTAGAGGCTTGGAGCATATTCATGAACGACCTTAGTGACCATGGTATATTCACCGTTAGTCGTTGGTCAGCAAGTGTTATGGATGATACAGGGCGAACATTATCGGTAGCTATGGCGACCCTATTTAATCAAGGCATTGAAAATGTGCGTGACCATATTGTGATGGTTAAGTCTGGTTCAATTGCCACAATTATGCTCTCTAAATCTCCTTTTAGTGATAGGCAGCTTTATGTGATAAATAGAGTATCAAAAGAAAAGGAATATGAAATTGTACTTATGCCCCATAGAAATGCTCCTGAGGGTATTTTAAGGGATCTTATTGTTGCAAAGAATCTGGATGAGATAAATAAGATAGCTGATAAGCAGTTTTTTGATGTATCGCCATCAACTGATATGCGCCCATTCTTCTTTAATCAGGCGCGCATTAACAAGCCATGGGAAATTACCAAACTTGCGCTTATGCCGCTTAACGCTGGCCATTATGTTTCTATGGGTCAGGCAAAGGCGACCTTCAATCTTTATATCATTATTCTGTTTTCTATTGTGATGGTTGGGTTTGTAATTATAGCTCCGCTACTTAAAACCGTGAAAGATAAAGGCTCTACCTTTATCAAAGCAGGAACATTATATTTCATGCTTATCGGCCTTGGATTTATGTTTATGGAGATTTCCCTGTTACAAGCTTTTGGCGTGTTTTTAGGGCATCCTATATATGGCCTTAGCGTTGTGTTATTTAGCCTGATTATAGCAGCTGGCCTTGGCAGCTTGATATCAGAAAAACTGCCGCTAAATACGCTACCAAAACAGCTATTATGGTGCGGGCTTACCTGTGCTTATGGCATTACATTATCATTTGTTTTACGTGATATTTTCCATGATTATGCAGAAGTAGAAATTATGCAACGCGTATTGATCAGCGTCGCAATTATCGCTCCATCGGGATTGCTAATGGGCTACGGATTCCCTACAGGCTTGCGCCTTACTGAAGAGTTTGACAGCAGAGCCACGGCATGGTTTTGGGGAATTAACGGCGCGGCGGGAGTTCTAGGCAGCTCGATTGCTATTGCCCTTAATATATCTGTGGGGATTGATAAAACTCTTATAGTGGCAAGTATTTGCTATGCCCTGCTAAGCGTGAGCTTTATTGCACTGAAGAAATGTAGTCCTGCGCGGCGGTGAAGTCCTGCATTGCGGCTTTTTGGGCTTTGGCTAATATAGGGTCTTCGCCATATTTCTCAGCGTCATAAAGAGCGTCTTTGAAACTCTCTTCAATATAGCAAGCATCAAATAACTGATCTGCGCTTGCATCGCCACATGTAAGAGCCAGCCCCAAAATTACCGAACCGCTCACGGATGTTACGATCTGCAATATAGTAAAGTGCTCATCGTCCAACCCATCAACATATTTGGCCACTGCATCATGCGCGGATTTTTCCTGAGTTAGTGCAGCAAGATCAGTTGTAGTCTTTAATTTACTCTCAAACTTGCCCTCAAACCAATCAAGCCATGGCTGCCATTTATCTTTTTGCAATTTCACCAAACCTTCTGGAGCATCCGCAAAATAGCAAATTAGATCAGTATCAAGATATTTCAAAACTGCCGCGCTCATAACATCACGCTCGACTGACACACGATCAATAATCGTATTCACAATCTGAGTAAATGGCATGGTATTGGGAAGAATATGTTCTTCTTGCGCTGCCCATTCTTGCATTAGGCGGTTTGCTATGGCTTCGTTAGAGGCTAGCAAATGCGCGCCTGATTTTGTCTTAACAGGCTTACCATCAAGTAATATATGAAATCCACCACTCACTTTTTCAGTTGATACCAGCTTGTAAAAACGTTTCATTATTTTTCTTCCCACTGATATTCAGCTTTATAAGCTATGATTTCCTGCAACCTATTAACCAGAAAATCAATAGATGTGTTTTCTATCACCTCACCTGAAATCTTCATTGGCTCTTGTGAGTAATCAAAAATTAGCTCGGGGGTAATATCCGCACTATCTGCTGATGTTTGCAAATCGCCTTTTATCTTTATGAGCCTCTTACCCAGCGCGGATAGCACTAGATTACCACTAACCTTATGATTACCAGAGCTTAGCTCAAAGTCTTTGAATTTATAATAACCAGATTCATGATTTAAAAAATTACCCTCAAAATGCATGTCTGCAATATCCAAAGTAAATGGGAATTCCATTGGTAACATATAGCTGAAGTTACCTTTTGTTTTCCAAAAATCTTGTGCTTCTAAAACATCTATATGAATTTCAAAATTCCATGGATGAATGCCTATTTTACCGCTGCCACGCAATTTAGCTGTTTTACTTTCCGCGTCATGATCAATAAATACTTTCTTTATATCAAATTCCTGCGCGCCCATCGTTCCCTTGATTGCATGAAAATCCGAGAGGTAAAATCCTGAAATACGCGGAACGCGGAAAGCTACATCCCAAAATCCCATAAAGAATTGGACTTTGCCGACCGTTGCTATTTCATGTTTATCTTCTTGGTTTGAAAGAACCTTTATATTCTCAACATCAAAACCCATTTTAGGGAAAAAACCCATATAAACTAGATTTTCCACCTCTACTGGGCGACCTTGAAAAACATTACTTACGAATTTTTCTACGGAGTCCTTTAAGGAAGCACTAGATCCACCCATATTATACAAAACGGTTATACCCACCAGCACACATGCCAATAGAATAAAAGTTACTTTGAAAATTAGCGCCAGCCAATTCTTCTCTTTTTTAACTTCTTTGTTGTTATCTAATAGATAGGACTCATCTGACATCTATAAAACTTTCTTTAATCCAAATCTTCAAAAGGGTCTTGTTTATATTTATAATTAAAGCCCAGAGCTTTCCAGCTGTGAATTAAATCACTATCAAGTGGAGCAGTTATATCCACAATTACCCCTTTTTGCATCGGATGATCAAAAATCACTCTACGAGCATGCAAATGCAAGCGCTTTGACAGCCCAAGACCTTCCAGATCGGCATCCAATAATTTACACTCTGCATCTTTAACTGCGCGATATTTGCGATCACCAATGATTGATGAACCAAGACCTTGAGCAGCATGTACGCGGATTTGATGAGTGCGTCCAGTTCTAGGCCAGAATGCGACAAAGGCAGCGGCTCTATCTGCGCTTTCAATGACACGGAACTCGGTTAAGGCAAACTTGCCCTCTTCCTCATCAATAATCATTTTCTCGAAATCGCCTTCTGATTTGATAATAGGTGCTTTAATCGAGCCCTCAATTGTATCTGGCGTAGGGGTTACAACTGCCCAATAAATCTTGCGAACTTCACGCCCCCTAAATGCTGCGCCTAACTCACGCGCAGCCTTAGCAGATCGCGCAAGAAGCATTACTCCACTTGTGTCTTTATCAAGACGATGGACAAGGCGGGGCACTACGCCCTCCTCATTAATTAGCGCGGGTAACATGCCATCTACATGATGGTCAGTATTTGTTCCGCCTTGAGAGGCTAGCCCGCAAGGTTTATTAATCGCGATAATATCTGCGTCCTTATAGATAACCAGCGAGCGCATATAATCTTTGTCATCCTCGGATAACTCCTTTTTCTTTGGCGGAGCATCACGCTGCTTCACATCGAATGGAGGGATTTTTACTTCCTGACCAGAAATAATGCGTGTTTCTGGTTTTGCACGCTTACCATCTATACGAATTTGCCCTTTGCGTAGTAATTTTTGCGTCAAAACATAGGGCATGTCAGGGACATTCTTCTTGAGCCAACGCTCGAGGCGCTGCCCGTCATCGTCATCTTTAACGGTAATAAATTTTAATTTGGAGCTCATGAACTAATTCCTCTCATGATAAATAATGCCATAAATAATGCTAAAATAGATATAATTACAGATGCGAGCATATAGCTAACGGCCTGTAACATTTCTCCACGTTCCCACAATGTAACGAAATCCAGTGAGAAGGTAGAAAAAGTTGTGAATGCTCCTAAAAAGCCAGTTACACACAATGTTTTAAGCTCTTGCGAAACATTATCCATACTGGCAAATTTTGCAATTACCACCCCCATAAGGAATGATCCAAGGATATTTACTATCAGCGTTCCCCATGGGAAGCCGTGTCCAAAAATATGGGATGAACCAATATTAGCGCCATAACGCGCAACTGCGCCTAATGCTCCACCAATTGCAATAACTGTTATTGTGATCATGCTATAAACCTTTATAGTAACCCTTATCGTTATTCTTTCATCAAGATCGAGAGATGACAGAAATCATAATTCTTCCACCTTATAGGACATCCGCAGCCACATGTTAAGTAATTTCACACCAATACAAAAAGGCATCATAGCAGGGTTAAGCGGTTTCATTGCTTTTGCACTTGCAGATGCTTGCTCCAAATGGCTAGGGATGCGTTATGAAACGCTAGAGATTATCTTCTGGATATACTCTATATCATTTGTTTTTGGCCTATTAACATCTCCATTTTTGGGCGGATTGAAGAAAACTCTTCAAACTAAAAAGCTTCATATCCATTTAGGGCGCGGCATTTGCGCACTGGCAATTGCCCTTTTTGTGGTTAGCGCGCTTAAAGGGCTATCTTTGGCTATGCTATATACGGTTTTATTTACTGCGCCATTTCTTACAACTATAGCCGCACTTCCACTATTTAAAGAGAAAGTACCACGGAAAAACTGGTTCATTATTGCGCTAGGGTTTTCAGGGATATTAATTGCCTTCCGACCAGGCTTTACCGATATTTCAATCGAGATAATATATGCGATAGCGGCACTATGCTTTATTGTTGTACTTGGGTTATTAGCAAGACCCCTACATCAAGGTGAGAGCTTGCACTCACTTTCATTTTATCCCAGCTTAGTAACAATCACTGTATTAGGGGCATTTTTATTTCCAAATATAGAATTGCCAATTTTGCAAGATATTCCAGTTTTTGTGCTCGCAGGGATTTGCGTAACCATAGGATTGAGCGGCATAGCATATGGCTATAGCATTGCTCCATTCTCTATAATAGCGCCCATACATTATATCCAGATGGTGATGGCTCTTACCATTGGCTATATCGTGTTTGGTGACGTGCCAGACCTATGGATGATCGCAGGAGCGAGCGTCATCATCGTAAGCGGGGTTATGCTGATTTTCAGTAAGGATCATTAAATAGTTACAGTCATTAATCTCTACGCAGCTTACCCCAATAATCTAGGCGTTTTTTGATATCTCGTTCAAAGCCGCGCTCTACAGGTTTGTAGAATTCCTGACGCTCCATATCATCGGGGAAGTAATTCTGCCCGCTAAAACCCTCTGGCGTATCATGGTCATAGCGATAACCTAGATTATATCCTTCTGCCTTCATTAACTTAGTCGGAGCGTTGAGCGCGTGTTTCGGCGGCATCAGCGATCCAGTTTCCTTAGCCGCCAACTTCGCAGCCTTTAACGCCATATAGCTAGCATTAGATTTCGGAGCAGTTGCTAGATGCACGCAGGCCTGCGCCATTGCAAGCTCGCCCTCGGGCAGCCCCAAACGCTCATAAGCTTGCCAAGCTGCTATCACCACTTGTAAGGCAGTCGGGTCGGCCATAGATATATCCTCAGATGCAACGCAGGTCATGCGCCTTAGGATATATTCGGGGTTCTCGCCAGCATCCAGCATACGCGCCATCCAGTAAAGAGCGCCATCAACATCACTGCCCCGTAAAGATTTATGGAACGCGCTTATTAAATTATAATGTGCATCATTGCCTTTATCATAGAGAGCCGCGCGCTTTTGCATGATTTGCAATAGAGATTCACTAGTTAACAATTCGCTGGCAGTAGTTTGCGCAAAAATCTGCTCTACCATTGAAAGAAGATAACGCCCGTCACCATCGGCCAAGTTTTTTAATAGCTCCCTAGCGTCATCATCCATAGGCAACTCTTTACCAAGTTTTTCTTCAGCGCGTTTGAGAAGGTCTTCTAATCCATCATCATCAATGGCTTTTAATGTGAAGACTTGTGCGCGGCTAAGTAAAGCTGAGTTTAGCTCAAACGAAGGGTTTTCAGTAGTAGCGCCTATTAAAGTGATTGTGCCGTCTTCCATAACGGGAAGGAACGCATCCTGCTGTGACTTGTTAAAACGGTGAATCTCATCGACGAATAATAATGTGCCACGCCCATTGGCTTTTCTTATTTTGGCAGCATCAAAAACTTTGCGCAGATCTGCAACGCCTGAGAAGATCGCAGATATCTGTTCAAAGTGCAGATCACTATGGTTTGCAAGTATGCGCGCGATCGTAGTCTTGCCACAACCAGGCGTTCCCCAAAGTATAAGCGAGGAAAGCGTTCCTGCCTCTACCATCCGGCGCAATGCTCCATTCTCGCCCAGCAAATGCTGCTGCCCGACTACATCTGATAGCTCACAAGGGCGCAGCAAATCGGCTAACGGCCTTTTATTATCATTTTCTATCGTATTTTCTGCAAATAAATCTGTCATTTCCTTGACCTACACCTTAAGAGTATGGAATATATCTCATTATTTATTACTTGCTAAGAGAAGAACATGCAAACACTTGCATATAATGATGAAATTGCAAAGACTACAGATCCTTTATACGAGAAGCTATCAAGGCAGTATAGCCGCGATCATTGGGAAAGTATTGCGCCTTATATTCACGAGATAAATCGTCTTAAGGCCGAGAAAAACGCTGTTATTCTGGCGCATAACTATATGACACCGGATATATTCTTTGGTGTTGGTGATGTTGTAGGCGATTCGCTTATGCTGGCGCAAAAGGCTGCGGAGTCTACTGCTGACATTATTGTGCAATGTGGCGTGCATTTTATGGCGGAGACCTCAAAAATTCTTTGCCCAGATAAGAAAATACTTATGCCTGATATGAAGGCTGGTTGCTCTTTAGCTGACGCTATCACGGCGGCGGATATTATCGCACTTAAAGAAAAGCACCCTAATATTCCAGTTGTCACTTACGTTAATACTAGCGCCGAAGTTAAGGCCGAGAGCGATGTTTGCTGCACTTCTTCAAACGCGCTTAAAATTGTAAATGCTCTGGGAGCACAAGGGCATGACACGGTTATAATGACCCCCGATATGTATCTCGCGCAAAATGTAGCTGCCGAAACTGATGTTAATATTATAATTTGGGAGGGAAGCTGCATCGTGCATGAACGTTTTTCACCCCAAGATATAATTGACGCGCGCAAAGAACATGAGGGTATCGTAGTTCTAGCGCACCCTGAATGCCCACCAAATGTTATGGCTGAGGCGGATTATGCTGGTTCAACCGCGCAGATGGATAATTACATTAAAGAACATCAGCCAAAGCGCGCTATGCTGATGACTGAATGCTCGATGAGCGATAATATCGCCGCAAATAACCCAAATGTTGATATGATTGGTGCATGCCAGATGTGCCCATATATGAAGCGCATAACTCTGCCGAAAATATTGCAGGCTCTGCAAAGTGAAGCACCAGAGATTATAATAGATGCAGAAATATCAAAGCGCGCTCTTAAGGCCGTAACCCGCATGTTGGAGCTTAGCTGATAATGGAGCTAAACCCTCTTCACATTGAAAATATGGTGCGCACAGCATTAATCGAAGATTTAGGGCATGGAACGGATATAACGTCTGCTTGTGTTATAGATGTTAATGCACAGAGCAAAGCAGAGCTGCGTTCTCGTGAGGACGGCGTGCTGGCAGGATTACCGCTGGCAATCAAAGCATTTGAAATGAGTGATCCTGACTTAAAGATTATAAGCCATGCCAAAGACGGTGATAAATTAGAGGCTGGCCAGCTTATAGCCAGCATTGAGGGTAATGCTACTTCTATATTAATGGCCGAGCGCGTGGCACTTAACTTCCTAATCCATATGTCTGGGATAGCCAGTCTTACCGCGCAATATGTTGAACTGGTTAAAGGCACAACGTCAAAAATAGCAGATACACGCAAGACTCTTGCGGGGCTGCGCCTGATCCAGAAATATGCGGTTAAGATGGGCGGCGGGCATAATCACCGCTTTGGTCTTGATGATGCTATATTGATTAAGGATAACCATATTGCTATTGCTGGTGGGATTAATCAGGTACTTAATGCTGCGAAAGAAAATTCTGGTCATACCGTTAAAATCGAGATCGAAGTTGATACACTGGCGCAGCTCGACGAAGTATTATCGCATGGTGGCGCAGATATCGTGATGTTGGATAATTTCTCTTTGCAAGATTTAACCACTGCTATCAAAACCATTGATGGCGCGCTGATCAGCGAAGCTTCTGGCAATGTAAATTTAAGCACCGTGCGCTCTATAGCGGAAACAGGAGTTGATTATATCTCCGTCGGCGCTCTTACCCACTCCGCCCCTGCATTTGATATCGGGCTGGATATAGATTTATAAAATTCCAGCTGCTCGGAGTTCCTCCTCCATCTCGGGGGAGAGGTCTTGCGCTTCATTACTACCATCATAAATGCCGCGATCTTCTGGGATATCGCTTTGCTTTAAGTAGCGCCAGCCCTGAAAAGCGCGTTTTGGCATATGAACAGTCTCGATCATTTCTGCGTCTTGGACAATCATGCACATTTTACCCTTAACGTCAGTATCCACTATTTCAAATCCAAGGATTTTATGACGGCATTGAATACGATTTTTGATTACGCGATAAATCGAGCCACCGCTGCGTAAAATTTCATCGGCTTGTTTGGGCTTATAACGCGTCCAACAAGGGACGGCAGGGCTGCCGTGATAATCAATGATCTCACGCTGCTGGATTTCATAGAAATGCTGTAAGTCTTCGATGCCGACTGCCAGTTTTATTATGTGGTTGCTCATCTTATAAACCCCAGTGTCATCTCGAACGCATAGCGGAGAGATCTTGGTCAGTTGCAATTTTTAAGATCTCTCCGCTACGCATTCGAGATGACAACAAATATAACTTACGACGCTCTAGCGACAATCAACTTCTTAATCTCTGCTATAGCTTTCGCAGGGTTTAGACCCTTAGGGCAAGTATTGGTACAATTCATAATCGTATGGCAACGATAAAGCTTGAACGGGTCTTCTAGTTGATCCAAACGCTCTCCTGTTGCATCATCACGGCTATCTGCGATCCAGCGATAGGCTTGCAACAACACGGCAGGCCCCATAAAGCGATCCGAGTTCCACCAATATGATGGACAGCTCGTCGAGCAGCAAAAACATAGAATACAGCCAGCAGGCCCATGCCCGTCAGCTCCATTAAGAACGAGAGAGTCTTCCTCTGATTGCAGGCGCTCACGGCTAGGAACAGGGCTATCTGATTTTAACCACGGCTCAATCGATTCATATTGCGCATATGCATGTGTAAGGTCAGGAACCAAATCCTTGACTACGGGCATATGTGGCAAAGGAGTAACTTTCACATCGCCTTTCACATCCTTGATGTCTTTCGTACATGCAAGAGTATTCGTGCCATCAATATTCATGGCGCAAGATCCGCAAATCCCCTCACGGCAAGAACGGCGCAGCGTTAGCGTGCTATCAATATTATCCTTAATATATAGCAGCGCATCCAAAACCATTGGCCCGCATTTATCGGTGTCAATTGTGAAGGCATCAATGCTAGGGTTTTTCACCTCACCATTTTCATCCTTATCATCTGGTGACCAGCGATATATATTAAAAGTCTTGGCATTGCTTGCACCATTAGAGGCATCAATCGCATTACCTTTTTGAATTTTAGAGTTTTTTGGAAGGGTAAATTCAGCCATTATCAATCTGTCCAATAGAATATTAAATTTTTCAAGATATTAACTGCTTTTGCTGCTTTTGTTAAGGCATTTTAAATGTTATTTTCATTAACATAAACTTTACTTTGCATTTGATTTGTGCATTATATATTGCACTAAATATATTAAATTAAGGAGAATTAGATGTCTTTTAAAATTGCAGGCTCAATTGTTGATATGACTGGTGATGGTGTTTGGCCTGAAATGTCAAAACTTATCAGAGAAGAACTGGTTGCTCCATTTTTTGATGTAGACTGGAAAATTCATGATGTTAGCTTACCTTCACGTGACAACACAAATGACGCGGCGTTAAATGATGCGATTGCTGACTTAGTGGAGCATCGCGCTGGCGTTAAAGGGCCAACCATTACTCCGACTGAAAACCAAGCAAAAGAGATGGGGTTATCTAAGAAATGGGGATCACCAAATGGAGCGCTACGTCGCGCTATTAATGGTGCGGTTATTATGCGCACTCCATTGGATGTTAGCATATTGCCAAAAAATGCTCCCAAAATGAGTAATGTTACAATTGCCCGTCAAGCAGTTGGCGGGATTTATGGCGCACCAAACTTTGATATACCAAGTAACGGCAATTTGAGCATCATATTCAAAGATGAAAATGGTGCAGAGCATATACTGTCTGAAAAAGCTGTGTACAAGGGCGTTGCAATGCTTACTGCAGAGAGTGATACATCTATCCATGATTTTGCTCATGCGACGTTCAAGCAAGGGCTAGCCATGGGTAAATCGGTTTTATTCTGCGCGAAAAGTACAATTAACCCGACATATGATGGGCGTTTCACCGACATTATGGGCGATATATTTGATAATGATTACGCTGACCTATACGCTGCAGCAGGCATAGAGTTTATGGCACAAGATCCTGATGGCGATAACTTACTTATTGATGGCGTTGTATCAAAGATACCACAAGGTAAACTTAATAACTGGATTGTGGCTTTGCGTAATTATGATGGCGACGTTGTATCAGACCAAGTTGCGGGTGAGCACATATCTTTGGGTATGATGGATTCTACACTTGTGAGCGCTGACGGCATATTGCTAGCCGATCCACCGCATGGAACTGCGCCTGACTTGGAAAAATTCTGGCATGAGGATGGTAAGCTAATGGCGAACCCAACTGCATATATCTTCGCTTATTGTGAAGCTATTCGTCATAAATCAGACCTTAACTGTCAAGTTGAAGGCGCTAAGATAGCCACAGCTCTGAAAAAAGCTACACTTGATACTATTGCTGCTGGTCATATGACTGGTGATTTATCTGGCGCAATTGATGGAGTTAATGCAATAACTGCTCAAGAGTTTATCGCTGCAATTAACGACAATATGAAACAGCATATGGAACAAGGTTTAGAGCAAGATATACCTGTTTCAAGCATCTCCTAGCTATATTATTTAATGATAAACATCCATACTTCACCCCATATTAACTAGGGTGAAGTATTTTTATTTGTGCTAAATATATTGATGATTAACTAATCACAGAAAAATAGATAAAAGAACTTAGTATACCCGTTTTTTCGGTGGAATAGGTTCGATCTCATCCGTTAGAGTTGTCATGATAACGGGGCGATAACCGATCTCGGTGCTGCCCTTTTCATCAATATGGATAGTCGTGTGTTTCATCCATGTTTTATCATCACGATCAGGGAAATCCTCACGAGCATGCGCGCCGCGTGATTCCTTACGGTTAGCTGCCGCATGCATAGATACAACAGCTTGTGACATCAAATTGTCTAGCTCTAAAACCTCTACCAAATCAGTATTAAAGATCATTGAGCGATCCGTTATGCCGAGATCAACTTTATCTGCAAAACATTCATTAATCTTGGTAACGCCCTCATCCAAAGTCTCGCCTGTGCGGAATACAGCTGCGTGCTCTTGCATAGTGCGCTGCATTTTATCGCGCAATTGTGACGTACTAACCTCGCCATCAACATTGCGATAGTAATCAAGGCGATCTATTGCCTTTGAGCCATCATCCGCGCCAAATGGGCGATGAGGAGCACCTGCATGTACAGTTTCAGCGGCGCGATTAGCAGCAGCTCTACCGAACACCACAAGATCAAGTAATGAGTTAGAGCCAAGGCGATTTGCGCCATGCACGGATACACACGCAGCCTCGCCAATAGCCATCAAACCCGGTACTACCGCATTAGGATCGCGCTTGGTCGGAGCCAGTACTTCTGCCATATAATTAGTCGGAATACCGCCCATATTATAATGCACAGTTGGCAGCACAGGTATAGGCTCTTTTGTCACATCAACGCCAGCGAAGATGCGCGCACTCTCGGCAATTCCGGGGAGGCGTTCTTGAATAACTTCAGGCTCAAGATGCATAAGGTTAAGATATATATGATCTTTCTTCTCGCCTACTCCGCGTCCTTCGCGAATCTCAATAGTCATTGAGCGCGAGACAACATCACGACTGGCTAGGTCTTTGGCGGATGGGGCGTAACGCTCCATAAAGCGCTCCCCCTCACTGTTGGTAAGATAACCGCCCTCACCGCGTACGCCTTCGGTAATCAAACAACCTGCGCCATAAATTCCTGTTGGGTGGAACTGGATGAACTCCATATCTTGCAGCGGCAGACCTGCGCGTAATACCATCGCATTACCATCGCCAGTGCAAGTATGTGCAGATGTGCATGAAAAGAACGTACGTCCATAACCGCCAGTCGCCAATATCACTTGATGGCCGCGGAAACGGTGGATTGTACCTGTATCTAAATCCCAAGCTATAACCCCTTGGCATACCCCATCATCGGACATGATTAGATCTAGCGCGATATATTCGATAAAGAACTCAGCGTCATTTTTCAGGGCTTGCGTATATAAAGTGTGCAATATTGCATGGCCTGTACGGTCAGCTGCGGCGCAAGTTCGCTGCGCAGTACCTTCACCGAAATGTGTGGTCATGCCGCCAAAGGCGCGTTGATAAATCTTACCTGCTGCTGTGCGGGAGAACGGCACGCCGTAATGCTCCAGCTCGATAATCGCAGGGATAGCCTCACGGCACATATATTCAATCGAGTCCTGATCGCCGAGCCAGTCACCACCTTTGACCGTGTCATACATGTGGAACTGCCAGCTATCCTCACCCATATTACCAAGCGCAGCAGATATCCCGCCTTGCGCCGCAACTGTATGAGAGCGCGTAGGGAAAACCTTAGATATAATAGCGGTTTTAAGCCCTTTTTCTGCACAACCAAAACCAGCTCGCAAACCCGCTCCGCCAGCTCCTACAACCACTACATCAAATTCATGATCTATAATTTCGTAATTTTTATTCATTTTTACCTTCAACTTCCTGCTCTCCTCTGGCTATATCTGTTCCACAAGAGTTACAAGTCCACCCACCCCAGAAAAACTGTTTCATATTTTTAGGTAAACGGAATGATGGTAATTGTTC
>DAOWDF010000139.1 GCA_030639165.1 Alphaproteobacteria bacterium | reverse complement strand
CCATTGGCGTATGGCGGGCCATCATGGAGTACAAATTTTGGTTTGCCCGCTGATTGCTTGCGAATCTTGCCATAGAGATCATCAGCTTTCCACTGAGCTAAAATCTCTGGCTCCTTTTTCGCTAAACCGCCACGCATAGGAAAATTAGTTTTCGGCAGGAAAACTGTATCCCGATAATCATCTTTTTTATTTTCATCTGTCATGCGCGACATAATGACGATAATTCATTCAAGAATCAAGGGAAATACCGTAGCACGGTGGGAATAGTTAAGCTTTACCTATCGTTCAAGAATATCCCGCGCCTGCGTACAGTCTTTTGCCATTTGCTCTACCAGCTCATCGACGGAAGTGAATTTAGCTTCACCGCGCAGGCGCTTAACGGGGCGCACGCATAAGATTTCACCATATATTTCACGATCAAAATCAAAAATAAAGGTTTCAATTTGCGCAACCTTAACCTCAAACATCGGGCGAATGCCTATATTAGCTGCGGCAGGCATCCACTCATCCTCGCCCTCGATGCGCGCCATGCAAGCATAAACTCCATATGCTGGATGCACAATGCCATCTAGATTCATATTAGCGGTTGGATAACCAAGCTCACGCCCACGTTGATCGCCTTTAAATATCTCTCCGCGTACTTCCCAATCCCAACCAAGCATTGCATTAGCGGCGGCAATATCACCATCACGCAGCAACCTGCGCACTGTAGATGAAGACAAATTATCTGCTCCATCGCCAACAACTTCATCTATAACTGTCACTGGCAAACCTGCATCTTTAATAGTTTGCGCACTGCCTTTGCGGAGCTGACCGAATCTAAAATTATAGCCTACGATAATATGTGATGCTTTTAGGCCATCGACTAGAATATTTTGCACAAAATCTTGCGCAGACTGGCTAGCAAAGTCCCAATCAAAGGGCATAGAGAACATACAATCAACGCCATGATTTGCCAAACGCTCGCATTTAAGTTCGCTCATAGTTATGCGGCTTGGCGGCTCGTCAGGGCGGAAAAGTTGGCGCGGATGTGGCTCAAATGTTAGCACTGCCAGAGGCTTACCGAGATCATCAGATAACGCCCTAGCCTTTGCTAGTAAAGCCTGATGCCCCAAATGAACACCATCAAAATTGCCGATAACGACTACACAGCCCGTGGCATTTTCAGGGATATTATTATATGTATCAAAGAATCTCATATTTATAACCATTGTTGCTTTTGTATTTATATGGATGTAACCTTCTCACCCAATCATACGAAGTGATTAATAAGCTTACATGATTAACTAATTACTTTTAACTTAAACTATTAAGGAATAATACTATGAGCAATAAAAAAACATTAAATACTCTTTTAGCTGGCGCAGTAGCAGTAACAGCATTAGCAGGCGTAGCTACTTCTGTAAATGCAATGGAAGAAGGCACTGAGAAATGCTATGGCGTTGTTAAAACTGGCATGAATGGCTGTGGATCTGCTGATAAAGCACATGGTTGTGCTGGTCAAGCAACAGTTGATGCTAGTGGCGTTGAGTGGGTTGCATTGCCAACTGGTACTTGTGACAAGCTAGCTAACGGTTCTACAGAGCCTGTTCTTGCTACTGAAACTCCAGAAGCTACTGAAACTCCAGAAGCTGCTGAAGCTGAAGTAAAAGTGGACGCAACAGCTGAAACAAAAGAAGAAGCTGCTGAATAATATATTATGAGGAGAGATATGATGAAGACCTCTTCTCAATCAACCCCACCGGATTTACCTATTATTGATCCGGTGGGTGTTGGGTTTCGTAGTCCGCACTATCAAGAAATCATGGACAATCCACCGAATCTCGGCTGGTTTGAAGTCCATCCAGAGAATTATTTCGGCGGTGGTATTAACCGCCATCAACTAACAAAAATCAGACAGAACTTCCCTATAAGTATGCATAGTGTCGGCCTCTCACTTGGCTCGGATCAAGCAGTAGATACTAATCATTTGCGCCAGATTAAAGATCTTATAGATATATATGAGCCATTTATTATTTCAGATCATGTGTCATGGAGCGCAAGCGGTAATGCGCATTTAAATGACTTGCTGCCACTACCATATAACAGCGAAACATTGCAGCGCTTATGCAATAACATCGACCAATGCCAAGAATATTTCGGGCGAAAAATGCTGGTAGAAAATCCATCAACATATCTTGCATTTAATGATAACGAGATGAAAGAGTATGAGCTGCTGAATGAGCTAGTAGCACGCACAGGCTGCGGAATATTGCTTGATATTAATAACATCTATGTGCAAAGCCATAATCACGGCATTGATGCGCTCGAATATATTGATAATGTTAAGCATGAGCATATAGGCGAGATACATTTAGCGGGTCATATAGAGCGCAAGATTACTCAGGATGATGGCGAGCATATAATTCTAGTGGATACTCATAACCAACTAGTCAAAGCAGAAGTATGGGATTTATATGACTATGCGGTCAAAAAAATGGGCAGCATTCCGACTTTAATTGAATGGGATCAGGACTTCCCGCCTCTAAAAACTTTAGTTAGTGAAGCAGCATTAGCGCGGAATATTATTGAAGGCAAACGCGATGCAGCTTAAAAAATTCCAAGAAACATTCAAGGAAACCATGTTTCAGCCTGCCAGTAATTTGCAGGCCAGCTCTAGTGATTTTGATGGCATGTTCAAGGATAGCGATATTGCGCTGCATGAACGTTTAAAAGTCTATCATAATAATGTTGTTGGCAGCATTAGCGCCGCTCTTTGTGCAACATTTCCTTTGCTTAATAATTTGGTCGGTGAAGATTTTCTTAAACCTATGGCGCGCGCTTTTATATTTGATAACCCACCTAATATTGGCTGTTTACAAATGTATGGCGCGGGGTTTGGTTATTTTATTAAAGGGTATGACCCAGCACAATCTTTGCCGTATCTTCCTGATATAGCTACATTAGAGTTTGCGCTGAACCATGCTTATTATGCGACGGATGATGCCCCCATGGCGGCAGATACACTGGCAGGAATAGAGCCAGAAACACTTAGTGATATTGTAATTAACTTACGCGAATCAGCTACTCTTATATCTTCAAAATACCCGCTTATAGATATACGGGATTTTTGTTTGAATAGTGAGATAGCTACTCCTGACATGAAAACTGAACAACCATGCTTTATCCTTGTTATACGCCAAGAACTAGAGGTTAATATAATTTCATTGGCAGAAGACGAGTTTACTATCCTAACATTATTAAATGATGGGATCTCTCTTGGAATAGCAGTGGAAATAACACTTAGCGAATTCCCGGATTTTGACTTTACCGCTTTTCTACAACGGCAAATTAAATTAGAAACTTTTTCTAATAATTGGAGATAATAAACAATGAAGCTGCTTTGCCCACTATATTTTAAGACCATAAAACTATCAAATATCACATTGTCTCCGTTATTAGATTTAGCCATCAGGCTTTTCATGGCCAATATATTCTTTAAATCTGGATGGCTGCGCTTACAGGACTTTTTTAATGGGCAGTGGAGCAATCAAATCACAGCCTTCACTGATTACCACCCATTACCGCTACTACCACCAGAAGTAGCAGCAATTGTAGGTACAGGAGCGGAAGTTATTCTTCCTGTATTGCTGGTACTCGGCCTATTTACGAGGGTTAGCGCGGCTGGACTGCTTATAATGACCATGAGCATACAATTTCTGATACCCGAAGATTACGGTGTGTCGAATGACGATCATTATCTATGGATGATGCTCTTGGCTGTTCCTATGCTTAAAGGGGCAGGAATGTTTTCTGCAGATTTCCTAATATGCAGATTCGGGCGCAGGTTTTGCTGCAAAAAATAAGCTTGATTACATTCAACAAATGACTAACCTGTGACCTTTATAATTTCAAGGTCAGGGAAAATATGTGTAAACGCATTATATGGCTAAGCATTGCCACGGTAGTTTTAATATTAGACCAGATTAGTAAATGGATAATTACTGATATGGTGTTTAATGCACCAGACAGATTCACCCCAATAGAAATAACATCATTCTTTAATATTGTTATTGCTTGGAATACTGGCGTTAGCTTCTCCCTGTTCAGCAACTCGGGTGAATATATGCCCTATATTCTGATCGTGGTTGCTTTAGCAATTGCCACCATGTTTGGCGTTTGGCTCTGGAAGGCGAAGGAACATATGTTTGGCATTTGCTATGCGCTAATAATTGGTGGGGCGTTAGGCAATATAGTAGATAGAGCTAGATTCGGGGCAGTTGTAGATTTCCTTGATTTTCATGCTTTAGGATATCATTGGCCAGCCTTTAACGTGGCAGATATGGCCGTTGTGGTAGGAATTACCATGTTGATTATTTTCTCTTTATTCTTTGAAAAATCTGCAAAATAATTATATCCTGCATCATACATATAATACTTAGGTGAAAAACCATGAATATATACGCTCGTAAAAACAAAAGCCTATCGCTTTGCCTGATGATTCTAGCAGCTAGCGCATTACAAGGATGCTCTGGGGTTAAAGACTCTATGGGGCTTGAAAAAGGCGTTCCCGATGAATTTAAAGTTATAACGCGCGCTCCGTTGGAAATACCGCCTAGCCTAACTCTGCCACCGCCAAATATAGGCGCTCCACGTCCACAGGAAAAAGCGCCTATAGTTCAGGCGAAAGAAGCTGTTTTCGGTGAGGATACAGCAAGCACAAGTGATGCAATTACAAACTCTAGTGCAAGCGAAAATTCATTACTGCAAAAAGCCGGAGCTGTGGATGCTGATCCATCAATCCGCAAGATAGTTGATAGAGAAACATTAGAGCTTAAAGATCGTAATAAACCAGTTGCAGAAAAACTACTTAATATAAGTGGCCATAACAACCTTCCTTCTGCGACAATAGTAAATGCAAAAGAAGAAAAAATCCGCATAGATAGTAACAAGCAAGCTGGTAAAAATATTACAGACGGCATAACCCCAACAATAGAGGATTAGCCAACATGTATAAGGTTATAGTAAAGGCGTTTTTATCATTCGCTATATTAGTTTTAATAACTGTATCAGGTTTCTATATTATCAATAGAAATCCTCCGCCTAAAAACCTAAACGTCACTAAAGAGATTAAGGCTGATGCACCTAAGAAAGTTTTTAATGCCAAAGCATATACGCTGGATAATGGCCTAAAAATCGTAGTAGTGGAGAATCATCGCGCGCCTGTTATTACTCACATGATTTGGTATAAAGTGGGCGCTGCGGATGAGCCACGCGGTAAATCTGGCATAGCGCATTTTCTTGAGCACCTAATGTTTAAGGGGCAAAGCCACCCTACTCTAGGTAATTTGGAAGAAGGTGAGTTCTCAAAAATTATCCGCGCACTTGGTGGAGAGGATAATGCCTTTACTTCGCAAGATTACACCGCATATTTCCAGTCAATTTCTAGCGAGCATCTCGAAAAAGTTATGAGCATGGAAGCTGGTCGTATGACAGGGATGAATATTCCAGCCGAAGGTTTTGCATCCGAAAACAAGGTTATAATGGAGGAGCGCCGCCAACGCACCGATAATGATCCGCGTGCGCAAATGGCTGAGCAAATGATGCAAAGCTTATTTCCCAACCACCCTTATGCGATGCCAGTTATTGGCTGGATGCATGAAATTGAGGGTTTGAGCCATGATGAAGTGATGAGCTTTTACAGGCAATATTACGCTCCCAATAATGCCATTCTGGTTGTATCGGGTGATGTTGATGGAGCGCAAGTTTATGAGATAGCGAAAAGAACTTATGGACTTATTGCCCCATCGAAAAATCTTCCTGAGCGCAAACGCACAACCTCTCCGCCATTTATTGCTGCTAGCACAATTACGCTAGAGCATGAGAT
>DAOWDF010000002.1 GCA_030639165.1 Alphaproteobacteria bacterium | reverse complement strand
TCTTGATTTATGGTGCAGGAAAAGACTATAAAGCTTCACGCATTGCGCGACTTATCATTGTCCTGTTCGTCTAGAGGCCTAGGACACCGCCCTTTCACGGCGGCAACACGGGTTCGAATCCCGTACGGGATACCAATGATAACAATAGCTTAAAGACATCCTTAGGGATGTTTTTTGCTTTTTGGGGAAATAGTAGCGATTATGTGCGAGTAAAATTTTAAGAAAACAGTTCAAATCCAAGAGATGTGTAGTTTATGTTATTTTGTTCAGCTATCTGACAGAAAGCAAGAAATACAGTAAGTTTGTCATCTCCTGTTACACTACTAACTTGAAATTGATCGTTTATCTTTTTAAACACCATGTTTCCTGTTGGGGTGATGAATAGATATATAGTTTCTGCGCTTTGTTCTGTCACACATTCTGATATGTCCGTAGTTATATTCTTTACAGGCATGGCGGTGAATTTAAAATCTTGTAAGTTTGTTGTGGTGAGGTGCTGTAACTCAGCTTCGTCTAATCTAATGTTCATTGTCATTTTTATTCTTTTTCTCATCGTTTTCTATGTATTTAGGTATCAAATCAGTGTAGTGCCAGTTAGGCAAATTGTTTTTTTTACGGGCATCTGATTTTTTTTGGTAATACGAGTTAGGGGTAAAGTGCTGCCCATTTAAAATTTACCTTGCTTTATTGTCACAGTTTGTTCTATGTTGCCGCCAATAGATGTGGGAGGTTATCTTATCATAAGGCCAGATGAGAGCCGAACCACAAACTCCAATACTATTTGTGGGCACTATAGATGCCTATTTGTAGGCCATTTGATAAAGGAGAAAAGCAATGGCAAAGAAAGCAACAGGTTATATTAACCTGACAATTATGGGTGGTGCAGCTAACCCATCCCCACCAGTCGGACCAGCTCTAGGGCAGCACGGCGTGAATATCATGGAATTCTGTAAGGCGTTTAATGCTAAAACAGAAGACAATAAAGGTGTTCCAACCCCTGTAGTGATTACGGTTTATGAAGATCGTTCATTTACTTTTGTAACAAAAACTCCACCAGCAAGCTACTTCTTGAAGCAGGCGGCTAAGGTTAAAAGTGGTGCAAACAATCCTAGCCGTGAAGTTGTTGGGAAAGTTCGTAAGTCTCAAGTTAAAGAGATTGCAGAAAAGAAAATGGTTGATTTGAGTGCTAACGATATTGATGCAGCGATGAAAATCATCGAAGGTTCAGCTCGTTCTATGGGCATCGAAGTTGTGGAAGGGTAACGGATATGACAAAATTAAGTAAAAAAGCAAAATCTCTGGCTGGGAAAGTGGATCGTGAGAAATTTTATGATCTTAATGAAGCTATCGCACTGCTAAAAGATGTGAGTAAGGGTACTAAATTCGATGAAACTATTGATATAGCAATGAATTTGGGCGTTGATACTAAGCATGCTGACCAGCAGGTTCGTGGCGTTGTGTCTCTTCCAAATGGAACGGGCGCAACTGTGCGCGTTGCAGTCTTTGCAAAAGATGATAAAGCGAAAGAGGCAAAAGCAGCTGGCGCGGATATCGTTGGAGCAGAAGATTTAGTCGAGAAAATCACTAAAGGCGAAATTGATTTTGATCGCTGTATAGCTACTCCTGACATGATGGGCTTGGTTGGTCGTGTTGCAAGAGTTCTGGGGCCAAAGGGTATGATGCCTAACCCTAAGCTTGGTAGCGTTACACCTAATATCGAAAAGGCAGTTAAAGAAGCGAAAGCTGGCGCCCTTGAGTTTCGTGCTGAAAAAGCAGGTGTTGTGCATGCGCGCGTTGGTAAAGCATCTTTTGATGACGCTAAGCTGGCTGAGAATATTGTAGCATTTCTTGATGCAATTAAGCGCGCTAAGCCAGTTGGTGCAAAAGGGACTTACATTAATAAAGTTTCTTTATCATCTACGATGGGTCCAGGTCTGAAGATTGATTTCGACACAATTGTTGCAGCTTAAAGCCTTCTACATTAAATAATAATTGAAGCAATCTCGGGTTACCTGAGGTTGCTTTTTAATTTATTGTGTGTACTTAACGTGCAGATAGATTGTATATTGTATTTCAGATATGTGGTGTGGCAATATTAGATGTTTTATTGGAGCGGAGGAGGCGTGATTATGCAAAACAGTACTTTATATAATAGGGTTGGTGGTGAGAATAGGGTGAATGCGGTGGTTGATGCTCTTTATGGTAAGGTTCTTGGGGATGACGGGCTTAATTACTTCTTTGAGGGTGTTAGTATGGAGGCTCACCTGAATAAGCTGAAATCCTTCTTGAGGATGGCTTTTGGCGGTGGTAAGGCTAGCAGGTCTTTGGATTTGAGTAGTGTGCATGCGTCGCTTGTTGATCGTGGGCTTGGTGATGTGCATATCAATTCTTTGATAATGTATATGCGTGAAGTGCTTGAGGATCAGGGGCTTAATGAGGATCTTATACTTGGGGTTGAGGCTGTGCTTGATTGTTATCGTGATAATGTTTTAGGTCGTTAATCATGGAATCTTAAAAATAACGCTTGACCTTTTGTTTGTATATCTTTACTAGGTGTTGCAGTTATTGACTTGTCAAAGACCGTGGGGGCTGCTTAAGCTTGAAAATCCTGCGTAGATAAAGTTCTAAGTGAGCATTATGTTCCTTATTATATATCTTTAGTTTTTGGTGGGTGGCTCATATCTGATTAGTTGGTTAGAGCCTTTTTTTGTTTTTAGAATTTAATAATTTAGGAGTATGCGCAGATGGGCATGAATAGAGAAGAAAAATCAGAAGAAATAAAAGCGCTTAATGAGCGTTTTTCTAATGATGAGTTAGTCGTTGTTACTCATTATTCAGGTCTAAGCGTGTCTGAGCTAACTGACTTGCGTGGTAAATTGCGCGAAGAGGGTGCGTCATACAAGGTGACTAAAAACTCTTTGGCCAAGATTGCGTTAAAAGACACTAAATTCGAAGCGCTGGATAAGTTATTTTCTGGGCCAGTCGGTGTTGCGTCTTCTGTTGATAGTGTTGCTGCTGCGAGAGCTGCATACAAGTTTGCAAAAGGTAATGACAAGCTTGTTATTGTTGGTGGCGCGCTTGGTGATATGATTTTGGATGCTAAGGGCGTTGAAGCTATAGCTAAGTTACCATCACTTGATGAGCTTCGTTCTAAACTTATCGGGTTGCTACAAGCGCCTGCACAAAAAATTGCTAGCATTACAGCCGCGCCTGCGCGTGAGCTTGTTGGTGTTACCAAGGCTTATGGTGAGAAATCATAAAGAATTTTAATTTTAGCTAATTTATATATATAAGGAGAAAAATATTATGGCTGCTAACTTAGAAAAAATCGTTGATCAACTTTCTGAATTGAGTGTTTTGGAGGCTGCTGAGCTTTCTAAACTTCTTGAAGAAAAATGGGGCGTTACTGCCGCTGCTGCTGCTGCACCTGTTGCTGCTGCTGCCGCTGGTGGTGAAGCTGCTGCTGAAAAAGATGACTTTGATGTTATCCTTGAGGCTGCTGGTCCTACAAAAATCGCAGTGATTAAAGAAGTACGCGCAATCACAGGTCTTGGCTTGAAAGAAGCTAAAGATCTTGTTGAAGCGGGCGGAAAAGCTGTAAAAGAAGGCGCACCAAAAGCTGAAGCTGAAGAAATTAAGGCTAAACTAGAAGCTGCTGGCGCGACAGTATCACTTAAGTAATTCGTTACTATTATTGTAAAGCATTCCCCGTTTTTGAATATTCGGGGGGTGCTTTTTTTAGCTTATGGTGTTTTCTACTTGACAAGTTCGTTTATGTAGGCCATATAGCTGATAAAATTTCAGGAATAAACGTGATACTCGAATTAGAGAAGTCAATCCGCGAATGCGGAAATGCTAATTAAAATACCGCTTCAGCCTTAAGGATAATAAGGGGCTTGGAGTGGTTAATTTTGCTTTGAAATAAGATAAATAAGGTAGGAAAATATGAGCGCATCTAAAACATCTAAAGAATTCATACCAGCTAACAGCATTGAGAGTTTCACGGGACGTAAACGCGTTCGTCGTGATTTCGGTCGCATTGAAGAGATCGCGAAAATGCCTAATTTAATTGAGTTGCAACGCGATTCGTATTCTCGTTTTCAGCAAAAAGATGTGCCTGCTGATGAGCGTGATATTACTGGTTTGGAAGAAGTTTTAGCATCTGTATTTCCTATTCGTGATTTTGGTGATAAAGCTGAAATCGATTTTGTTAAATACGAGTTTGAAGAGCCTAAATATGATGTTGAGGAATGTCAGCAACGTGGCATGACATATGCTGCACCATTGCGCGTTACCTTACGCCTTTCAGTATTTGATATTGACGAGGATACAGGTCTTCGCTCTATCCGTGACATTAAAGAACAAGATGTTTACATGGCTGATATGCCAATGATGACAGGGAATGGTACTTTCGTTATTAACGGTACTGAGCGTGTTATCGTATCACAAATGCACCGTTCTCCTGGTGTGTTCTTCGATCATGATAAAGGTAAAACTCACGTATCTGGTAAGTATATCTTTTCTGCGCGCGTTATTCCTTACCGTGGTTCATGGCTTGATTTTGAGTTTGATGCAAAAGATCAAATGTATGTGCGTATTGATCGCCGTCGTAAATTGCCACTTACAACATTCTTACGCTGTCTTGATAGCGACGACACAGAAACTTTGCGCAGCGAAGCTTTTGCCAATGACGAAGAAGTTGATCCGTTGATGGTTCAGGGTATGTCTAATGAAGAAATTCTAGCTAATTTCTACGGTACTATATCATATGCTAAAACTAAAAAAGGCTGGAAAACTGCTTTTGATGGTGAAGCTCTACGTGGTGTTAAGCTTCCTTATGATCTTATTGATGCTAAAACAGGCGATGTAGTTGCAGAGCTGGGTGATAAAATCACCCCTCGTAAAGCCAAGAAGTTTGTTGAAGCTGGTTTGGAAGATATTCTTCTTCAAGATGAAAATATTGTGGGTCATTACTTGGCTGAAGATATATTCAATATGGAGACTGGTCAGGTTTTATTTGAAGCTGGTCATGAAATAGAAGAAGGCGACTTCGAAGCTCTAGAAGAAGCTGGCGCTACTGACCTTAAATTACTTGCGATTGATCACCTGAATGTAGGTGCTTATATCCGTAATACAATGATGGCTGATAAATGTGATACACGCGAAGAGGCGTTGATTGATATCTATCGTGTTATGCGCCCGGGTGAGCCGCCTACAGTTGATTCTGCATCTGCTTTATTTGATTCATTATTCTTCGATGCTGAGCGTTATGATCTATCGCCTGTTGGTCGTGTTAAAATGAATGCACGTCTTGATCTAACTGCAGACGATCAGTTCCGTATTCTTTGTAAAGCAGATATTCTTGCGATCGTAAAATATTTGCATGACCTGAAAGATGGTAAGGGCGAAGTTGACGATATTGACAACCTTGGTAACCGTCGTGTTCGCTCTGTTGGCGAGCTGATGGAGAATCAGGTTCGCGTTGGCTTGCTTCGTATGGAGCGTGCAATTCGTGAGCGTATGTCTTCTGTTGAGATTGATACTTATATGCCACATGACTTGGTTAATTCTAAGCCACTTCAGGCCGCTATGCGTGAGTTCTTTGGCTCATCACAGCTTTCACAATTTATGGACCAAACTAATCCATTATCAGAAATTACTCATAAGCGTCGTCTTTCTGCGCTTGGACCAGGCGGTCTAACTCGTGAGCGTGCTGGCTTTGAAGTTCGTGACGTTCACCCAACTCATTATGGTCGTATTTGTCCGATTGAAACTCCTGAGGGTCCAAATATTGGTTTGATAAACTCTTTGGCAACATTTGCTAAGGTTAACCAGTATGGTTTCATTGAAAGCCCGTATAGACGCGTTGTGAATGGTAAGGTTACTTCAGAGGTTGTTTATATGCCTGCTATGGAAGAGGCGAAGTATACTATTGCTCAGGCTAACTCTGTATTGACAAAAGAAGGCGGTTTTGAAAATGACCTTATTTCTTGTCGTCAAGCTGGTGAAAACGTGATCGTTACTGCTGAACATATCGAATT
>DAOWDF010000082.1 GCA_030639165.1 Alphaproteobacteria bacterium | reverse complement strand
GCTAATCAAGCTTTGATGCAGGTTAAGGCATTTAAAGAGCGCTATAAAGGTAGATTTTAGCTAGAGCATTAAGTGGACCCGAAATATAGTAAACGAGCCCGAAATTCGGGGTTGTGGGCTCGCAGTGGGCTCGATGCGGGTCTGCTGGAAATCTCTTATATTATAAGGGCTTATAAGGTTTAAACCCAGCTTTTGGGCTCAAATATCTAATGAAGCATAATGCTTACCAGTTTGTTCGAGGATTTTAGCTGTATTGGGGTTTGAAAAAGGCGTAATTGTACTTATATAGCCACTACAATAGCAAAGTATTCCTAAAAAATCAATAGTGTTTATAATTTTGAGTGTGAACCATCACAAAAAGGTTGGTTTTTGGTTTGTTTACATTGGCAAAGCCATGCTTTTCCTGAGTGCTTGGGGGTGAATTTATGTGATTTAAACTCTGTGCCCTTATGCGATCCGTCGCAAAACGGCTGTTTTTCAGATAGGCCGCATGTACAAAAATGGTAATTTTTGTCTGCCTCTAGATCAACTTCGATTGGTGTAGTTGCTGCTATTTTTGGTAGATTGTCTTTAGATTGATCGCTCATAATGCTTTCCTTTTTTCTATTAGATCATCAATTACGCTGGGGTCGGCTAATGTGGAGGTATCGCCTAGATCTTCAAACTTATTATCGGCTATTTTGCGCAAGATACGGCGCATGATTTTACCTGATCTGGTTTTTGGCAGTGCAGGGGCAAATATAATAACTTCAGGGGTTGCGATAGCTCCTATAGCATCGCGCACGGTTTGCATGATTTGAGTTTTGGCTGTTGTCTCATTGATGGATGCGCCCTCCATAAGGGTTATGTAGGCGAATATAGCCTCACCTTTAACAGGGTGGGGAAATCCTACAACGGCACTCTCAGCAACGTCAGGGTGCTCGTCTAGGGCGCTTTCAATCTCGGCGCTGCCCATACGGTGCCCTGATACGTTTAGGACATCATCTGTGCGCCCTGTTATCCAATAATCGCCGTCGGCATCTTGCCGCGCTCCATCTCCAGAGAAATAATAGCCTGGAAACTCATCGAAATAGGCTTCTTGGAAACGTACGGGGTTATTATATAGCCCGCGCATTTGACCTGGCCATGAACCTTGGAAGCATAGGTTGCCTTCTGTTTTTCCGTCGGTACTTTCAATTAGTGTTTGGCCGTTCTTGCCCAATAGTACAGGCTGTATTCCAAAGAACGGTTTGGTTGCACAACCTGGTTTAAGATCAAAGCTTACAAGAGGTGTCATCATTATGCCGCCAGTTTCGGTTTGCCACCATGTGTCAATAATGGGGCAGCGTGCCTCGCCAACTACCTCGTAATACCACTCCCAAGCTTCCTTGTTTATCGGCTCACCAACGGTGCCAAGTACGCGCAGTGATTTGCGGCTTGTACGCGTTACCATTTCATCACCAGCAGCTAAAAGAGAGCGGATAGCTGTGGGCGCGGTATAGAAAATATTGACGCTGTGCTTATCGACGATCTGCCATACGCGTGAGGCATCAGGGTAGTTCGGCACTCCCTCAAATATCAGTGATATCGCGCCATTGGCCAGAGGGCCATAAACGATGTAGGAGTGACCAGTTATCCAGCCAACATCGGCGGTACACCAGTACACCTCGCCAGCGTGGTAATCGAACACGTACTCATGGGTTAGTCCGACATAAACCATATAACCACCAGTTGTATGAAGTACGCCTTTTGGTTTGCCAGTAGAGCCTGAAGTATAGAGTATGAATAGCGGGTCTTCTGCGTTCATTGGCTCGCACTCGCATTCGGTGCACTGGTGATCCACAATATCATGCCACCAGATATCATGGTTCTCATTCCAGTCAATGTCACAGCCTGTACGTTTCAGCACCAGCACCGTATGTACGTTCATACAGCTTTTTACTGCTTCGTCGGTGTTGGCTTTAAGGGGGATTATCTTATCGCCGCGATATGCGCCATCTGCTGTGATAACTATATTTGCGCCGCAATCTAAGATGCGATTTTTAAGGCTTTCAGGAGAGAAACCGCCAAATACAACTGAGTGTATTGCTCCTATACGTGCGCAGGCTAGCATAGCGTACACTGCCTCGGTCACCATGGGCATGTAAATTGCAACGCGATCACCTTTTCTAACGCCGCGCTCTTTTAGGGCAT
>DAOWDF010000102.1 GCA_030639165.1 Alphaproteobacteria bacterium | reverse complement strand
TTATATATTCGCAGACGACCCTTTTAACTTTAAAGTTATTATACTCATATTCTTTATTGTTTGAATATTCTATAGAGTTGCATAGAACCTGCATTTCTTCAGCGGCTATATCTTTTGAAATTGCATCATATAGCTTAGGGATTCTTACTGTAGGGCCAGAATATTCAGGGTGAAACTTACTCATAACTAATAAAATATTTTTTTTCATTTATATGGCGCCCCCTTCTATATGGTGCAAATATTTATCGGAGATATTTTTAGCAGTAAACTCCAATGCCCTTTTCTTTTGCGTTTCTTTATCAAATGGTTTTTTTATAACATCTAAAATTGCATCTGAAATTGCCTTTTCATCGCCAACAGGGACAAGGTGTCCATATTCGCCATTATTTAGTATCTCCGCTGGGCCTGCCTTGCAGTCGGTCGCAACTATTGAGAGTCCACAATACAAGGCTTCAACTAAAACATTACCAAAACCTTCCCAAGCTGAGGTCATTAAAAATATATCTGCCTGCTTTATATATGATAGGGGATTATCTACAAACCCTTTAAATATTACATGGTTATCAATATTAAGCTCTTTTGATAATGATGTAACCTCATCTTCTAAGTGACCTTTACCCAGTATCATTAAATTAACAGGTTTTTTCTTTATAACTAATGCTAGAGACTTCAACATTGTAGGATAGTCTTTTTGCTCGACCAGCCTTCCTGAGGCAATGATTAATGGAATATCTCTGCTGCAAGGAATATCTGGAGATGCCTTGATATCCTCGGCAAAACTATCTGTTACAACAGGGTTATATATATGCAGTATTTTATCATCACTTAAACTACACACGTCTTTAACATCATCCATAACGCCCTTGGATATAGCGATAACAGAGTCTGCTTTTGGGTATAGAAATTTGATTGCCGGCAAAATTAGTTTGTCTTTTATATTGGGGCTATTCTTAATCCTTAGTGAAAGATAGTTTCTTTCTGTGACAATAAATTTAATATTGCCATCTTTGATCATCTGTTTTGCAATAAGACATACAACATTTGCATGATAAAGAGCAGACAGTAGGACTTGTGGTTTTACTGATTTAAGATATTTAATTAAAGGAAAAAGGGAAGTTAAGGTTCTTTTGCAATTCAAACGAATAATATTTACTTTATCATTAACAAGCCGATCAAAAGATCCTGCATTACATGCAACGACCAGATCCACATCAACAGATTTATGTGTTAGCTCGTTAGCAAGGTTAATCATCATCTTTTGCGCCCCGCCTTCTCTAAAGTCAGGTATAAACAAAGAAATGCGCATATAAAAATATCCCTTACCAAATTTCTCTAATAACAGAGAATGCTTCTGCTTTTATCAAGCCATTTTGACCGCCACGTAAGACTGCTTGCGCTTCCACACATTCATAAGAACGAGCATGTGGAAAGTCTCTCATTTCTACATCATAAATATTTAATGCCGCAATCTTGCGTTCAAAGCTTTCTTTGATATCAACGAAGAAATTTGCAATGAAAGCACTTGAGCCACGGGGGGCTGACCATTCCGTACTAGACAGCACCTCAAAACCATATATTGATTTTACTGTTGAGCCTGGTAAAGGGCGGCACGCCGTGATGACAGCTTTACTTGTTAGAGAATGATCTACATTTAAATCGCCCTCATGGTGCGTATAAATTATTTCAGGTTTTATTTCAGCAATTATAGGCTCCATCGCTTGAACAATATTTAGTAATGGTATGCTATCGAGCATATTATCAGGAAACGGCAGAAAAATTGGTTCTTGCGCTCCAAGTAATTTTGCTGCACTTCTAGCCATATCACAGCGATCTTCATGTGAATTATTATTGCCACGTGACGAAACTCCATCGGCGGTAAATATAATATGAACCTCATCTCCTTGGTCTACATATTTGGCTATAGTGCCACCGCACCCTAATACTTCATCATCAGGATGCGCAGCAATAACTAATATTTTTTTCATGTTGCATCTTTCTTTTTAATTTTAACACGGGCTTCAATAAACCCATCGTGTTCTTGTGCATCTGTAAAGTTTATTTGAAACTCACCATTTTCTATAAATGCATTTGGATAGCCATCAGCATCGAGCATACGAATATGGTCATATATATCACTTAAATTACCTTGTTGTGGCAGAAGGCTCATATCCGGTGTTCTTCTTTTGAAAATCGTTATATCCCCTGATTGTTCTTGTGGTGTAGGAGTGGTTTCCACTATCTCTTTTATCATCTCATAAACAATCGGAACAGATCTTTCAAATATCTCTTGGGCAGATTCTTTAAGGCTAAGGTCTTTTTTCATGTAAAATGCGCCTGCATCAGGCTTATCAACCATTTTTAGAGCAGTTAATTTTGTTGCATTATGCCCCCTTGCTATTAAATTTTGCAAAGGGCTTCCCCCGCGACCATACGGAACATCGGTCATATGAAAACAAACACAATCAAATTGCTCTGTAATTTCTGGTGGTACAATCCATGACCAATGCGGGAAAAATATATAACGGGGATTTATTTTCTCGATAAGATCAGGTGTAAGCTGGTCTTTGTCAGTTATCAAATGCCATTTACCAGGTAAGCTATCTATATTTTCGTGATAGGCTTTTATATTCCATGGCTTAATTGTTGCTATTATGTAGTTAGTCATGTCTTCTCAATTGTCAATTTATAGCTATGCCCATTATACTCAAAAAAAGCTGGGTAGCGCTCATTATCTACCACCCGTAATAATTGGAACTGTTCGATTATGGTTTTATTGGGGTCTATGCGACTATCACTTTTGTTGCGGAGCTTATATGTAGTTACACCACCTGTTTGAGGAATCATTTGCAATGGCTCGTTCGAGCAAAGAAACTTCTTGCAAAGTTCTTCTGTTTTTTGTCCTTGCAAGTGGCGCCATTCATGGCAAAGCTCATGACCTTCTAGCGTTATAACGTCGCGCAAAGCAATATTACCCTCATCGACTTTTTCACTGGCTTCAAATAAACATATTGGTATTTCATTATCTCCACTAAGTATTTGCCATGTCATGGGCGCAAACCCACGCCCTTTTGGAAGATCACTTTCATGTACAACCAGATTTCTTTTATTGAGGGCTAATATATCGGGCGGCGTAATATTTACACAGCCAAGATAAAAAGCTACCGCCCCTTCTTTTATATTGCTATGATTACGGCATAAAGCGGCATCATCGCCTTGCTCATTGCACCAAGTAACTAGCTCTTTAGCATAAGGTAATATCCAGCTATTATTATCAACAACCACAGATATTTTACGGGGCTTAACCCACCACTTAGTTATGGTCATTGGTTATTTCCTTAATTATTTTATGTGTTCCTTTACCATCGCAAATTTTAATTGCTTCGTTGGATATTTCCATTATTTTTGCGGGGTTATTACATAGATCAGATATCATGCTTATCAAAGACTCTAATGAAAATTTACCATACTTTCCAACATTAAGGATTGCACCGCTTTTTGCAAGCTGCTCTATAATTAATTTTTGATTATCTGCTAGCTCAATCACAATAGTAGGAAGACCCAAACAACAACGCTCCCAACTTGTTGTACCGCCAGCGCCAATTGCAAGATCAGCTTTAAGCATAAGCTCATGCATATTATTAATGCTTATGTGCAGCTTAACCTGATGCAATCCAGCATTATTTATATTTTGGATATGCTCCTTAATATCCTCTAAATTTTGTGCGCTTGCACCAAGCACAACATCAATAGACAGCGACTTACCCTTACATTCTTCCAGCGCTGTTAAAACAAAATCAGTGCAATTATGAAGGTTAGTTCCGCCCAGAGACACTAAGATATTCTCCACCTCACCGCTTTGCTGCCGCTTTTCCAACGCTTTTTGCCGTAGCTCCATATATTGTGGAGCCAGCATGGCGTAATCAGTTCCGGTTAAAATTTTGCAATTATGCGGGGTAAGGCTTTTATAATCATCGGCCGAGCGGCCAAATGTTTGATCTATTAAAATATCGCAATCATGGTGCCTATCAGCCAAGTCATCAATAACTACAATTAGAGGCACGCTCTTCCGCATAGCTGATTCAAACTCTACATCGCGCCCATAATGGTCAATAATTAATAAGTCCGCCTTTTCTGCAACCAAAAGATTGTTCAAATGCGCTAAGTCATCACTATCATTTTCAAACACATGCAATGGAAAGCCACGGGCCTCTAGAAAAGGAATGGTATCAAGAGTTTCGCGAGATATAGAAAAGCTACAAACCCAGCCCCTTTCATGCATTTTGTTCGCCAAGGTAAGGCACCTCATAACATGGCCTGTTCCTGTAGTTACAGAAGCATCACAGCGAAAAATTACGCGCATTTTATTTCCTTATATTTTTAAAGACTATAATATTCACTTATCATATTATAAAAACATGTTAGCTTAATATATTAAATATACAGTATAGAAGAAATGAAACCATCTACTAAAAAACTCCAGCGATCAAAAATAGTATTCGTGTTACCTGCGCTTGTCTCTGGCGGAGCGGAAAGGGTCTTGATTACCCTTATGAATGGAATTGACAAGGATAAATACGAGCCTGTTTTTTTGTCAATAAATAATGAGGGTGAATTAAAATATTTAATTGATGAGACAATAGGTTTCCACTGTTTAAATAAAAAATTATCCTTATCTGCAATGCCTTCCATCTATTTTAAATTAAAGGATCTGAAGCCGGATATTGTTATTTCAACAATGGTGCATATGAATTTTGCTATGCTGGCGTTGAAACCATTGCTGCCGAAAACTATCTTTATAGTCAGGGAAGCTATAACGCCGTCTTTCTTGCTGAAAAAATATAAATCCACTGGCTTTATTATCAAAGCCCTGTACAAGACTCTATACCCTTGGGCGGGTCTTATATTAAGCCCTAGCCAGAAAATATTTGACGAATTTAATTCCGACCTAAATATGGATGGTAAAAATTTCAGAGTTATTCCCAATCCAGTTGATGAAGAAAAGATCAGGAAAAATACTACTCTACCAAATATTACAAACAAGGAAGATCCTACCTTAAATTTTGTTGCTTGTGGCAGGCTGCACGAACAAAAGGGCTTTGATCGCCTTATAGTGCGCCTTGCCGAGATAAATATTCCTTATGATTACAGGGTAAATATAGTTGGTGAAGGGGAAGATAGGGAATATCTTCAAGCCCTTATAAAGCAGCATAATTTGCAAGATAAAGTATTTTTATTAGGACTTATTAAAGAGCCTTATCAATATTTTGCACAAGCTGATTGCTTTTTGCTGCCATCACGTTTTGAAGGCCTGCCCAATGTTGCGCTAGAATCTTTAGCGTGCGGCACTCCTGTTATCGCGACCAAGGAATCAGGCGGAATAGCTGAAATTGCTGCAGAGGCAGGCTCTAGCTCCGTTAATATAGTAGATGATATGGATGAATTCATTAAAGCTATGGAAAAAATAGAGCCAAATATGAAGGAGCATTTTTCGCCGTCATTACTGCCGAGTTCTTATAGGAAGGATGCGGTTGTAAGATATTTTGAGGAAATTATTAGCTCTATTTAACTGCAAGCTAAATAACGAATATTCCCAATAAAACAAAAAAGCGCAGATCATAGACCCGCACTTTTATTACTTTTATACTGATAGTCTTGAGCAAACTGCATTTATGTACGGCTAGGCAAATGAGGCGTAGCGTACATCTAGTACGTAAGACGAAATTTAACGACGCCCGTACTAGAATGCAGGAAGGTCAATCAGCCTGTCAAAGCGCGGCGAACCACATCTACATCTTGTGCTATTTGTGCATCATCACCCATTAGCTCTTCAACTTTACGGATAGCATGCATAACCGTTGTGTGATCACGACCACCGAATTTACGGCCGATTTCAGGCAGTGAGCGAGCTGTAAGAAGCTTAGCAAGATACATCGCAACCTGACGCGGGCGAGCAACATTACGGGCGCGGCGCGCAGAATGCATATCTGTTAGTCGTAAGTTATAATGATCAGCAACTTTACGCTGAATTTCGTCAATTGTAATACGACGATCATGGGAACGTAAAAGATCCTGAAGCACTTCCTGTGTTGATTCCAACGTAATTTCTTGGTTAGAAACATCGGCGTGCGCAACAATGCGGTTTAATGCTCCTTCAAGCTCACGAATATTGGATGTGACCTTAAGAGCCAAGAACTCAAGAACGCTATCAGGAACTTCTGCGCCTAATTTCTCACGCTTGGAACGTAATATACCAAGGCGAAGGTCATAAGTACTTGGGTGTATATCAGCAACAAGTCCCCATGCCAGTCTTGAACGCAAACGCTCATCAATTCCAGTTAAATCACTAGGTGATTTATCCGCAGAAATAATGATTTGCTTATTTTGGTCAACCAGAGCGTTAAATGTATGGAAAAACTCTTCTTGCGTCGATTCTTTACCTGCGATGAACTGAATATCATCAATCATTAATATATCAACACTGCGGAATTGCTCCTTGAAATTCATAGTTTCATTTGCACGCAAAGCTTTTACGAATTGGTACATAAACTTCTCTGCAGAAAGGTACATCACAACTTTTTCAGGGAAGTTTTCTGCCATGCTATGAGCAATTGCGTGCATTAAGTGAGTTTTACCAAGGCCAACACCGCCATAAATAAATAGAGGGTTAAATGGAACGCTTGCGCTTTCACAAACTCTACGCGCAGCTGCATGCGCCAATGCATTAGGCTTGCCAACTACAAAGCTGTCAAAGGTAAAACGCTGATCTAATGGAGATGAAATCTCAGCAATATTATCCCTTAGGGCTGCGCTTTTGCTAGTTATGCTGTTCTTTTTAGTATCTACACTAACCTCAGGCGCAGCATCTATAACGTTATTTTGTATTACTACAATTTGTACGCGCTTAATTTCTGCATTCTCTTGAGCGCACATCTCTGAAATACGCTTAGAATAGTGGGTTTGTATCCAGTCGCGCATGAAACGCGTTGGAACAGAAACTTCCATAGTTCCGTGATAATATGCCTGTAAAGTTAATGGCTTTAACCAGCTGCGAAATATAGCTTCGCCGAATTCTTTACGCATTTCAGCATGAACCATGCTCCAAATGGATTTAATCTCTGATGTAGGCTCAAGCGGAGTACCTTCTAAATCTATACTATTTTTATTCAACTGCGCTACTTGCTTACCTATTGTTTCAGACATTATTTTCTCCACTTTTCAAATTATTATTAAAATTAAATATTTCCATTACGCAATAATAGCCAATTTTGGCCGCAAGAAACCGCATGCGAACTAGCGTGTTCACAAAGATTAATTCAGTTTCTATGTTTTTTCGTGAGGCACAAACTAAAACTATAAAACCTGAAAATAGATTTCGCTTTAGTTAACCTTCCCCTTATTTTTTCAGCTAAAAACAGCTGCTAGCACATATTCTACTTGTATATTGGCAATATATACCACTATCCAAGCCCGAATAAATCTGCTTACCAAAAGACGTATGTCTTTAAATTTTTTGTCATCATCTGTCGGCGATGAAAATAGACTACAACATATTTTAGCTAACAGGCAATGAGAACAAATCATGATTTTTAAAAAAGAATTTTTATTTCAAAAACACTGCATAAAACACAAAAAGCGCCCCACTTTTAAAAGTAAGGCACTTAATCATTTTAATTCATATATTTATATGGAGAAGCTAACCCTCAATGAGAGGTGGCTAATTAGATAGCTTTAACTCTTGCACTTAGGCGAGAAAGCTTGCGAGAAGCTGTTTTCTTGTGCAAAATTCCTTTTGCTACACTACGGTCTAGCTCAGGCTGAACGGCCTTTAGAGCGTCTTTTGCGTCTTGTGAGCTGCCTTCAGTTATTGCAAGCTCAACTCTCTTAAGGAAGCTGCGAAGACGAGAGCGACGTGCTGTATTAACTTCTGCGCGCTTGTCATTACGACGAATACGTTTTTTTGAAGATGCGTGATTAGCCATTATTAAACCTTTTCAAACCTTTAATTACTTTTATTTATACAAAATTCTATACATTTTTATACCCAAAGTTTTCCACATGAATAAATTCCTGTTTACTTGTTTGAGTGCGATTATTACAACAAAACCGCTAAATTATCTAAAACCCCTGTTTGGAGGTTGAAGAGTAATAGCTGTGGATAGGGGTGCTTGTCAAGTGATTCATGTGTTTTACGAATCATTTTTTCTTGTCTCCCTTTTTATAGGGATGGATTAATCATGATATTTATAAATTTATTACCATCAATTTCCTGAAAATATATTTCAAGAAACTCATTTCCACGAAAAAATTTACCACTTCCAACTTCTGCCCAGCCAAACTGAGGTAGAGTTTCGCCGTAGAAATCCAGAGCATCTTTCTCGCTCACTTCATTCATTAATGCGACCGACTCAATTATTCTCCCCTCTGGCTTATCAAAAGAAAGGGTTTCACCTGTTATTTCTTCTAGCCCATGCATTATAGGCACATCTTGCGCTGATCCGAAGAATTGTGGCTCTGGCTCCAATGCAGATACAGCCCCAGAAATAAAGATTACTGCTATGAATAAAAATACTAATGCATGCTTCATTTTGCCCCCTATTATTTCTGGCATGATGCGCAATAAAATGTTGAGCGCCCGCCCTGCACTATGCGCGATATTTGTGCGGAGCAGCCCTGATTAGTGCAATCTTCACCCTCTTGATTATACACGGCAAATCCGTGCTGGAAATACCCCAAAGAGCCATCAGTATGCTGATAATCTTTTAAAGTAGAGCCACCAGACTCTATTGATTCCAGTAGAATTTCCTTGGAATGCTTAACAATTCTAACTGCTTCATCCTTACTTATAGTATTGGATAGGCGCTCAGGAGATATCTTAGAGCGAAATAACGCTTCACAGACATATATATTGCCTAGGCCTGCAACAACGCGCTGATCTAGCAAAGCCGTTTTAATAGGTGATTTCTTGCGCCCTAACGCTGCCAATAAATCATCTGCCGTCCATTCACTTTCCAAAGGTTCTGCGCCCATGACAGAAAACGGTTTTTTATCTCGCCAGTTTTCACTGCTTAGATAAAACATGCCGAAACGTCTTGGGTCTTCATACGCGAATAAAGTGCCGTCATTCATAGTTATAACTATATGATCATGTTTGCGCGGCTCATAAGTGTCACCAGCTCTAAATATCCTTATGCGCCCCGACATACCTAGATGTAGAATAGCGAATATATTATCGCCTAAATGCATTATTATATATTTACCGCGGCGCTCTAGGTTCTTTATAGCTTTACCTGTAATACTCTGCCCAAAATCTTGCGGAATAGGAACACGCAAATCATAGCGGTTAACGACTACTGACTTGATATCCTTGCCAATCACAGCATCGACCATTCCACGGCAGACAATTTCTACTTCTGGCAATTCAGGCATTTATCTTTGTCCTCTTATCTTCTTAATTATCGTACATAATAAAATGCACATTGCCTAATTATGATTTTTACGATAAAAGCACGTTAAATCAAATATAGAGGCTAAGCAATATGTCAGAAAATAACTATAAAAAATCATCTATTGGTGAACACAAGCTAAAACCTGAATCACTTATGATGTCCTATGGCTACGACCCTAAGTTATCAGAAGGATCAGTTAAGCCACCAGTATTTCTGACCTCGACTTTTACATTTGATTCCGCAGAAGATGGCGAAGAATTTTTTAACGTCATGTCTGGCCGTACGCCAGCTGAAAACGGTAAAGATGCAGGGCTAATCTATAGCCGCTTTAATCACCCTAACGCAGAGATTATCGAAGACCGCATGTCATTGCTAGAAGGATCAGAGCGCGCAGCGGTGCTTTCCAGCGGCATGGGCGCGATCAGCTCGGTATTATTTGGATTCTTACGACCTGGTGATGTTATCTTGCATAGCTCTCCTTTATATGGAGGCACTGAAACATTAATCCGTGGGGCTTTGGCTAATTTCGGTATAAAATCGGTTAGCTTTGCTGATGGTTTGGACGAAAAGACGCTTAATGATGCAATAGAGATGGCCAAATCTCTAGGGCGCTTAGCCATGGTGTTTTTCGAAACCCCATCAAACCCGACCAATACCTTAGTTGATTTCGAAATGGTGATAAAAGCCATCGACAAAATCGAAGCCGATACTGGTCATCGCCCGATCTCTGTTTGTGACAACACTATGCTAGGGCCTATCTATCAGCAAGCAGTGCCACAAGGCATTGATCTTGCCGCCTACTCACTCACCAAATATATTGGCGGACATAGTGATTTGGTTGCAGGAGCAGTTTGCGGGAACAAAGAACTGATTAGAACTAT
>DAOWDF010000003.1 GCA_030639165.1 Alphaproteobacteria bacterium | reverse complement strand
CTCTTGCCGCCAATCCGCAGTCGGTCGGTTTATAGTGCATTCAGGAACACTCCCCCAAAAACCTGGGAAACCTGTACCCGTCCCAGAAGCAGAACCCGCCCCTCCAACCTCTGGATCCGAACAAAAACTAGACATGTTATAGTTACTATGCTGAACTGTTGTTTCTACATATGATCTCGCAAATTGGCGTATTTCAACATCATTAAACCAAAGATTCATTACGGTCTCATAGTAAAATCTGAGCATTGCATCAGAACCACCTCTAAATAAAAGTGCGCCGCCAGGATCTCTCAAATCCACAACAGGGATAACTACATCTCCACATAATGGAGCAACCCCGCCCTCCTCTTCATGAACATCATTACCATCTTGATTTACTGCATATTCGCCAAAACGAATAATTATATCACCGCCAAAATAAAATCCCAGAGCATCCATATATTGCGCAGTAGTAGCGTCCTGCAACCATACGCGCAAAGAGTCATCGCCAACGATAGGAGAGCTACCTATAGCTCCATTAACAAAGCTTGCTTCTTTTTTCTTAACTAAAAAAGGCTGAACCCTAAAGGCAGATTCCGATGTAGATGCCGTATAATTAGCATTATAAACATCATAATCACCACCTGCTCCCTGTTGATTTCCCTGCTCCGCGACAAGCCTATGATATGAATATGCACAAGCATGAACAATAGACATCGCCTCAATAATTGGCGAAATATCTGGAGCCTCAGGAATTGCCAGCATTGTATATTTTTCACCGATAGGGCGACCATTACTACCATCGCTAAACATCGCATGCCCTGCAATCGCCTGATTAAATTGCGTCCACCCAGTAGAGGCAAAACTAGAACCCCATTTTGCTGCATATAACACAACATACTGCCCTGAATTAATCCCATAATTTATCGGCATTAACAGCCCCAGCGCCACCACCAAACGAATAGGAACCCAAACATTCTGGAACCTCTGACCAAATGGAGAGCCTGTTGTCGCTGTCTCAAGAACAATAACAACAACAAAATACAAGAAAATCAAAACTGCAATTAATAATAGACCAGTCGAATAAAACCTAAATAACCCATGCAAGGCAACATGGAATGGCAAAGGAGTATTACCAATACTAACCATGTAATCCGTACAGTTACCTGGTATAAAAGATGAACAATAAATATCTGGAATTCCAAAGACCTGATCCAGCAAATTATAAGCAATATCCGTGGCAGGAACAGGCGTATCAAACCATGAAAATGCCATTGCTGGGGACACAATAAGTGCATATATAAGTACAAATATCTGCGCAGCCAGCATTACAACTCCTGCCAACATTGCAAAATATATTATGATCTGATCTGTATTTTTATAAGAAAACTTTAAGTTACGAGTAGCCTCTGCAATCACATTGCGTATTCCAAACCGACCTATATTACCCGCAACCAGATATGGATGATTAGCAGGTAACAGGCGCGCCATAAAATAAATATGCGCCATCAAAAATGAAATGTACGAAAATCCAGATGACAAGAATCCTTTAATCCGCGGAAAAATCCGCGGCATTGTAGTATAAGCCAGAACATCTTTTGTTTTAATTTTTAACACAATACTTCTACCCACTATCTCGCTAGACTATCACCGCACAAATATGGCGATTTATAGACAAATAACGATTAATGATAACATCATTTATAGTGATAAAGCGAATTTTTCTGACACATTTTAGACATTATTCCCCGATAAATACCTAAAAACAAAAGAAATTACACTAAATGCGCCGTGTTTTCATAATCAATGTGCAGTGAGCTTCTACCCCGCCTTGCTAAGCGGTCTATATTTAATGCGGCGCGGCGTATCGGCATCATGCCCCATTCTACGGCGAAAATCTGCTTCATATTCCTGATAATTGCCCTCAAACCATACAACTTGCGAGTCACCTTCATACGCAAGGATATGCGTCGCCAGACGATCCAAGAACCAACGATCATGCGATATAACCACTGCGCAACCTGGGAAGCGCTCTAGCGCTTCCTCTAATGCCGCCAATGTTTCAGTATCCAAATCATTTGTCGGCTCATCGAGTAAAATTACATTAGCTTCTTGCTTTAACATCTTCGCCAAATGCACGCGGTTACGCTGCCCACCTGACAAATCACCAACTTTTTTCTGTTGATCACCACCACGGAAGTTAAATGCAGACACGTACGCACGGCTTTGCATCTCGATTTTACCTAACTTGATAATATCAGTACCGCCAGAAATTTCTTCCCAAACATTATTATCAGCGTTAAGCGCGTCACGGCTCTGATCCACATAACCAAGCTTCACGGTGTCACCAACCTTGAAACTACCATCATCAGGAGTTTCCGCGCCTGTGATCATCTTAAATAATGTTGACTTACCCGCACCGTTAGGGCCAATAATCCCAACAATTCCGCCCGGGGGCAGTGAGAATGAGAGATCATCCATCAATAACTTGTCACCAAACGCCTTACGAATGTGCTTAGCTTCAATAACCAAATCACCAAGACGCGGCGGCGTAGGAATAACGATTTGCGCATTTCTAGTATCCATCTTTTCGCTCTCCGCCAATAATTCCTCATAGGCATTAATACGAGCTTTAGACTTAGAACGACGCGCAGACGGGCTTTTACCCATCCATTCCAATTCTCGCGACAATGTCTTCTGGCGCGAATTTTCATCACGAGACTCTTGCAACATACGCTTGCGCTTTGCCTCAAGATAGGCGGAATAATTGCCCTCATAAGGGATGCCGCTACCACGGTCTACTTCTAAAATCCAGCTTGTAACATTATCAAGGAAGTAACGATCATGCGTCACCATCACAACTGCGCCTGTATAATCAGCCAAGAAACGTTGGAACCACGCCACACTCTCCGCGTCCAAATGGTTGGTCGGCTCATCAAGCAATAGTAAATCAGGCTTCTCAAGCAACAAACGACATAGCGCCACGCGTCGCTTCTCCCCGCCTGAAAGGTTGGTAACAGGGCTATCCGCAGGCGGACATCTAAGCGCCTCCATAGCAATCTCAATAGTACGATCCAGCTCCCAACCATCAACAGTGTCAATCTTATCCTGCAAATCACCCATCTCAGCAGACAGCGCGTCAAAATCCGCATCAGGCTCGCCCATTTCCATACCAATCGCATTAAAACGATCAACCATGGCCTTAGTCTCGGCCAAAGCCTCCATCACGTTCTCGCCAACGGTTTTGCTCTCATCCAATTTAGGTTCTTGCTCTAAATAACCAACGCGCGCACCCTCTGCCGCCCAGGCTTCACCAAGAAAATCCTTATCCTGCCCTGCCATAATCCGTAAAAGCGTTGATTTACCCGCGCCATTTGGCCCCAAAACCCCAATTTTAGCGCCCGGAATAAAACTAAGCGTTACATCCTCAAGAACCTTCTTACCATTGCCGTACGCCTTGCTAAGTCCGTTCATCACATAAACATATTGATATGCTGCCATTTTACATCTTCCTTTAGGTACTATCAGTTATTTCATGTGCCTTTTGTGGATCATAAAGACTCAACCTGTCAATAAGAGAAAGGATTTCTCCAATATCTTTTTTCATGCGCAAGATAGAACGCGGATCAGTTGCGGGTACATTGATATCTGCAGGCTCAAAGAAATTATGGCCGCTTTTAATCAAAACAAGCATTTTACTGTCATAAAAAGCAGCGCTGATGCTATCCCCGCCATATTCTTCTTGCAAAGATTTTAAACGCTCCATCATTACAGGATCGATCAGATAACGAGCCTCCATCTGATCATTTGTATAAACATCAAATATTCCCTCAAATTCAGGATCAACAAGATTAGCACGCTTTAAGTCACTGCTTTTCTCTTTAAACCATTCCGCCACTTTTCCTTTATCTTTATCTAAAATAGTATGGCCGTAAAACTTTTTAGAATTCATATCCAGCAATATCGCCAGCCCATCAAAAACAGAAACATAATAAGTTCTATTCTTGGATCTTCTGCGCTCTAAAAAATCCACTTCCGAAAATTCAACATTAACTCCCTTATATGTACCATCAAAATAATCCTCAGCCTCATATTTATCATATTTAGGAAGTATCTTCGATGGCTCCATTGCCGTCGCATCAACCTTACCATCAATCATATAATGAAAATCACCAAATAATTTTACAATATCCGGCAACACATCTTTTTTATAACGCTTAACATATTGAATGCACGGATAAGTAACCCAGCCATAGAGAAAAAGCCCGACAGCAACCACAATCTGGATATAATTGCCATCACCGCTACTCCAACCATATAAATTCAAAAGATCAATAGTACCTGCAAGCAAGGCTAAAATAGCGAACGCCGGAAAGGCAATTGATTTTCTGAATTTATAGCTCCAGTATTTTTCCTTACGAACACCCTCAAGCAGCTCCAACTGCTCATGGTTTTTATCAAGAAAATTACGCTCATCATCAGATATATTATCATCTATATCCACATAATCGCGCAAATCACGTCTGGTAAAATTTAATAACCCTTGAAGCACATACACCTCCCATGTAATGATTTTATTATGGTGAAAAAATCATTAATTACCAGTAAAGATGGAGTAAAACGCTGCTGGTGGTGCATTGGCGATGAGCAATATATGCGCTACCATGACGAAGAATGGGGCAAGCCGGTTTATGATGATGTACGTCTTTTTGAGAAGATCTGCCTCGAGGGATTTCAAGCAGGATTAAGCTGGCTCACTATACTGCGCAAGAGAGATAACTTCCGCGCTGCTTTTGACGGGTTTAATTTTAAAAAGGTGGCCACTTACAAGGACAGGGAAATAGAAGAACTAATGCATAATGCTGGTATAATACGTCATCGCGGTAAGATAGAAGCCACAATCAACAACGCCCAGCGCGCCCTAGAAATAATAAATGAGCATGGGTCTTTAAGTAATTATTTCTGGGATTTCAAGCCGTACGTCAGTACGCGTACAGTTAAAAATATGGCTGATATACCATCGAAAACACCAGAATCCACGGCTCTATCTAAAGATTTAAAAAGACGTGGGTGGAAATTTGTTGGCCCGACTACCGTTTACGCCTTTATGCAGGCAATGGGCATGGTTAACGACCATATTGAAGGCTGTGACAGCAAACAGATAACATAGCAACGATATCAAAGACCACCATTACCACCTGCATTAGAGTTAGACCAAGCGTTATTACCATCATCGAAAGGATCATGACCAGTAAATTTAGGGAAATCACCCGCCTCAAATTTACCTGAAGCATCATTTGTACTCATATCTGAACTATTTTGCTCTATTGCCGCCTTAGGATCACTTTCAAATAATCCACCAATCGCACCAGATGCTCCATTAAAAGTTTTTATCCACCTATTCCCAACACCTGTCCAGCCCTTGAGAGTGTCTTGACCAGGGTAGTAAGTTTTATTATCTGCGACAACTATCGGCTCACTCTTACTTGCGCCACTATCAGGGCGGAATGCTTCAAACTTAGAGCCAGATGCTTTTATCTGCGGCGCATTGTAAGCTCTAGCATCATTTCCAAAGAAATATTGCGTACCCTTTTCAAGATGAACGCCGCGGCTATTATTTTCACTATTAGGGGCAAGCACGTACATACCGCCAACACCACTTGCTACTCCCTGCCTAATAGATCCACCATTAGGTTTGTCAATAAATGTCAAAATAGAGTCAACTGAGCGCGCACCACCATTCAATGATATAGGCGAAATTTTATCCTGCTCATAATTAATGCCGCGAATATCAACTTTGTAGCCATCGCGCATAGCAACAATCATATCAACACCAGAGTTCATTATTCCGTATTTTTCTGGCTCCAAAAGATAATAAGTAGATGAACCCTCTTTTATTCCAATCTTATCATCGAATACTTTATCCAGATCAAGCTTTTCATCCCTAAAATACTTACTTTGCTCAGGAGTAAGCTTATTAAGGGTTTTAAATGATACTGGTGGCAATCCAGCCTGAGCAACACGATTATACTGCGCAACAATAGTCTCAGGCTCCTCTGGCTTCTGCTCTTCAGCTTTTGCCTCGGTAGCTTTATATCCCCCTATCGATGGAATAACTTTTGGAGTAGGTGCTTTCTTAACCTCCTGTTTAAGAGCTAAATCTTCAAGCTTCAGATCAAATAAACTCGCAGGAACTAAAGACTGTATCAAAACACTATCTTTTACTGGCTCACCTTCATTTGAATTATTAGGGTCTATAGATTTAAAATCATCACCAAGCTCTCTCAAATTCCCTGATATTTTCTGAAAATCAGCATCAGAAACACCCTTGGCTTTCATATAATCCTCAACAACTGCAATATTTTCCAGTGTCAACTTACGCTCAAACCCATCAAGATCAGCCTGCGTAATTGTTGAGTTACTTTCAATATGATCATGCACTTGCGCACGGAGTAATAATTCCTGCAACATTTTATTCGTGCCCATATCAAATACTTCAGTAAGGGAACCATCAGCCTTCATCATATTTTCAGGCTTGGTCGATAGCCCCAGATCAGCATGCGCACTGATCAACCCCTGCTGAATAGCTTTAACCATCTCTGGCGCATAACGCATAGGATCTTGATCATATATAGTCGTATCAGGCGTAGATATAAGAGTAATTTGATGCTTATCATTAACTGCTATAGAGTTATCATCTTCCGCTTCTGGTTTAACTGTTACAGTCGCAACAGCAGGCTGATTTAAAGATTTAGTCACAGCAGCAGCAAGTTCTTTATCAACATCATTCATATTTTTGGTTGCTTGATCCAACAAAGCATTGATCTGCGCGATATCGAGATCCTGACCATTAGCATATTGCTGCCCCGCTGCTAGCAAAGATTTAGAGAATGCATACCTAGCATCCGCAGGATTACTCTCTTTCAACGCATTATCTAGAGCATTCTCGACAATATTCTCAATATAAGCATCACCTTTATCTTTAAATAAGAGATTCATCGCTGCATCGAACGCTATATTGCCATCCATACTGCCCATGATATTTTCTTTGGTTTTAAGCATAATATCAGCATGTACAGCACCATCACCCAACTCTTCGGCAGCAGCCTCATAAAACAGGTCAAACCCATTACCAACAAGCGGCACAAGTGTCTCAGGATCAGGATCGCTCTTATCACCAAACATACGATTAACATTAATCCCAAACATCGCCAGAATAGGCGCTAGCATCTTACCAAAATCACTATTGAAAAAGTCCTGAAGCATATCCATTAAACCTGGAGCCCACTTCTTCATCGCCATATGCATACCATCCATAACGACATTAGCCGCAGTCGTGGATTTTGCCTTATTTTCTGTATCAAGTTGATCTGCCGCATGCAGCGTATCTAATGCCCATATAAAATTATCCAATTCTTTTATATGAGGCTGATCCTCAACGTTCTGCTTCCATACCGCATGTTGCCCTATTGCTGCTGCATCCGATCCTAGTGGAGCGCCACCAAAATATCTTTTAGCCGTGGCCTCATCCATAAGAGGTATTTTAAGCTCGGTACGAAGCATCTCAAGATCAGGGTTAGTTAAGATCGCTTTCTTTAATTGCTGTCCAACTGCTTGTGAATACTCTCCATTAGGGTTAGTTTCACCCTCTAACTTCTTTACCAAAACAATTGCTTTCGCCAACATATCTTGGGAGTTAGCACCAAACTCACCACCAACCTCGCCTGGCTTTAATGGCGTTACGATTGACGCTGATAATCCAAATTTATCAAAATCCTTTATTTTACTGCCAGCAGCAAAAAGTAACCCTTCAATAATTCCCGTAGATAATACGATCTCACCTTCTGTTGGCTCATTACCTTGAGAAGATGAAGGCTGCTGTTGAGCACCTTGCGCCTGATTATTCGTACCAGACGGTTGGCTTTGCTGATTACTAGAGTTTATCTGAGTTTGTGATTGTTGCACTGCAGAAGCTAAAGTAACGGTACCATCCAGCACCCCCTTACCTTGCAAATAAACCATAGCATCGATTGTTTGAGGGATTGATTTATCTCTAAAATTTTCTAATTTTACTATCTCTGCTTCCGCAGCACTCCGATCATCTCCCTGTAAACCATTAAGCTCAGTTTTCTTTTCTGCTATAACCTCACCCACTTTACCTAAAAACATCTTCTTCATATCATCAGCATTATTAGGGTCAAAAGCTGTAGATTGATGCTTGCTGGTTCCTATAGATTTAGTTTTATCTAATTCTAATAAATAATTTAAATGCTGAATTACTTTTTGAGATGAATCCAATGACTTTTGCTCAAATACACCGTCAACAGATCCTATTTGCTCAATAGACTGCTCTGGCTTTAAGTTCATAGGTACTGAAGCTAATCCAAAACCAATCATATAATCTGGCAATGTATTTAAATAAGGGATAAAATCTTTTAAACCTTGCTCATAAGTCATTATATTTTTCTGAATTTCAGGATCGATAGCGGCTGGTTCGACAGCGGCCTTATTTAATGGCGAGGCAATAATGTCTGCTTCTGGTTTCTGCGCAGAAGTATTCTCCGTAACTGGAACTTTAACTTCTTCAGAACCAACTAAAGAAGATACACTACCAATGCCTTCATAAAGCGCTTTATTGGCTGCATCAACATCTATGCCAACAGTTTCCAGAGCAAAGCGCCCTGCCCTATTATTAAGATCAACTATTTTGTCGAATAAAGATTGCTCTTTAACTGCTTCTGCCATTCTTAACCCTTTACACAAGTAAGGCGTAATTGCCTTCTAAATCACCGTATTAAACCTTTGAAAATGATATATGTTTTTTGTTAATTTTTTGTATATATCAGTTATGTTTAGTTCAAAGATACGGTCATTATCTCATATTAGGGATAATCAATGCAAATTTGGGAAAGTGTCGGAATAAAATATTTCTATTTTTGGTTTTTCTTCTGCAAATCTGGATAGCTACTGAGTGTAGCTTTTAGCAACCCACTCATACTAGTTTCAGTTTCATCCATTTTACTCATCATAAATTCACAAGCTTCCTTGGTTGTCACAGGAGTTGTTTCAAAACGCGATGAATTTACTGCTCTTACCTCATCAACCAAAGCAAAAAGGATTTTCAGCTCTGATTGAGGAACATAATCCTGAGCCGAAGCCATATTTTGAATATTGTCGTTAGTGTCCTTCATTGCACTACCAACAGTGTCCTCCCATTCAGAGAATCTCCTATGCAAATCACCTGACATATCTTTATTATTTTGCGCACAATCATCAACAGCACTACCAACATCATCACCAACTGCTTTAACCATGCTATATAGATTATAGTTTGCATACATTGTCATGAAATGCTGAACCTCCGCCACATCAAGGGTCTTCATTAAACTCGACACCTTTTCCTGCATGGCCTTAGTCTGCGCCTTGGCAAGGTCAGAATTACCACTAGCCGCGTCCTGCGCAACAGATAAAGATGGCACCATAAACAAGGCAAACACAGCAAGAATTATAATATTACGTAGAAACATGACGAAACCTTATTTGTTTATATAACTGGCAGATTACACAATATTTACCACATAGTATCGCGATAATCTAGATATAGCAAAAAAAACCACCGGATAAAACCGGTGGCTAGAGTATTTGGACTTATTAACTAAAATTAATGAGCTAACTAATAAGTCCTGCACATAAAATAAACATATTAAATTTAACTTAAAATCTTAAACGAAAGACTCTCTACTTTTTCCCCCACAAATATCCCTTATTATTCTCTGGTCATTGGTAATAAACAAACCCCCATTCGTCGCTCCCATAATGCTATAATTT
>DAOWDF010000137.1 GCA_030639165.1 Alphaproteobacteria bacterium | reverse complement strand
CATTATATCGCCATATATTTTATCGTAAATATTACTATAATTATGAGTATAATTTATAGTAATCTCGATCCCTTCCCATAGAATTTTTAGCATTTTTTATTCTCCATTGTTTTCATATATTCTACAATTTTAGATATTGGATAATATCCTTGTGCTGGCTGCTTTATTTCAATTAACGCCAACTTTACTTGCTCAATAGAAAAATCATCTTCGAACATTAGGTAAGCTAGCTTTCTGGCATTCACGCATATTTGTGTACTCATATTTTTAAGCCCCCTACGCTGCAAATAAATCTAATTGATAGATTATCAATTCATCTAAATATATTAAATGCGCAAAATTATTATATAAATGATTATGCTTTAAGCTCATGCTCATATTTATATCAGAACAAAAATAACGATCTTGATTTGCTATGCCCTTCTCCCTCTCCTTCCTAAGATCACATGAGCATTTTCTGTAAATGCTCATATTATTTTTTAAATCCTCTACTACTTTTGATCTAACTTTATTTAAATGTTCTGATCTTTGAGGCTCGCATTTATTATCTATTTTACTGATCTCATCTTGCAGATATCCTCTATATCCAGAAGCCTTAACCTCTTTAATTATTTGTTTTGGATATAAGGCTTTGCCTCCTAATTTGTAATACCATGGGTGATGTGGTTCATATGTGTTTTGCATTGTTATATTTCCTTATTTTTATGCAGCGAATAAATCGAGCTGCCCTAAATTTATGATTGGTTTTATGATGATATTTATTTGCTGGTTTGCGGATGGTTCTTCGGACTTATTAAATAACCGCCCATGCTTTCCAACAAAAACAAGCGCGCTAGGCGTATATGCCATTTCAAATGTTTCTAAGCTTAGAGAATTGCCATGAATAACCATTGCGGGGATTCCCCTAATTGCCATCTGCACATAAAGCATGTGATAGGTCATCTTAGATAATTCTATTACTTGAACGCTCATACATTCGTCTAAGATAAATCCTTGATCCTCTATAATATCGGCTGCTGCTAATATCGTGCATCCCGCCCCCGCTGCTGGGTCTGATACCGTAACAAATCCTTGTTCATTTATTATCGCGCCCACATCAGCCATGTTTATATGAGCCAGCATTTTAGAAACCTCATATGGCGTAAAAAATTGCCCCTGCCTGCTATCTAACAATTCTAACTCTGAAGCCAGCTCACCCAAAAAATCGCAACCGCCCTCATTTAAGGATATTGTTGTTAAGGTTAATAATTCTGGGATTTTGCGAACATCATCTTTATTTGCATATGAATTAACAACTGCCATATAGCAAGCTTCTAAATTATCCGCGCTGGCTTCATCCTTTGCCGTGGTTTTTGCTATTGCGCAATATGACATCTCGCAATAGTTCCTAAAATGCTCATATCTGCTTTTTGAATTATCTAGGCTATCTAGTATTTTTATAAATGCCTTCTTTCTCTCTGAATTTTTCATTTTATGTGCTCCCGTTTAAATTATTGCTGAATTCATGTCCGCATGAATTCTTGCCTCACGGCGAGAATAGGGAGGCAAGTGCAAGGGCGATTTTTAGTATTTTGAAAGCATAGCGGGCGCGAGGAATTGCCCCCTTGGGCAAGGGGAAAATACGTTAATAAAATCGGAAGCGAAGCGCCTTCATCCTTGCACGCGCTAGGGATGATAATCCCTTAGCAAGCGAAGCGACAACAGAATGTAATTCTGTAATAGAGCCATAAAAAAACAGGGCATCTGCGCCCTGTTTCATAATTATTTATCTATGATTTTAATTTAATCTGAAAGGCTTTCAATAATACAAGCATCTTTACTTGGGAATTTAGCAGAAATAATCAATTCACCGCCAAGAGCATGTAAATATGATTTTAACGTAGATAATTTCATGTCAGATCGCGATTCAAAACTTGATACATTTTTCTGTGATATATTCAATGTATCAGCAACTTCATTTTGTGTTAATCCCAACTCTAGGCGAATATCGTGCAACGCATTATATGCGAGTCTAAAATCTTCTGCCTTTCCTTGAACGTAAGCCTTACTTTCTTTGGAAAGCATTTTAAATGCTTCATCACTAGATACTGTTCCCATAATTTAAATTCCTTTCTTTATATCTGATAAATGACCATCAAATCTTGCATCCGCTTTTTTTATAAGCTGCTTATAAAAACGAGATTGGCTTGTCCCTGATTTATCACCTGCAACAAGTAATATCGCTTTACGCTCTGGATCAAAAGCAAATGCAACCCGCCATACCCCATTATGAGCATCAAAACGCAATTCTTTCATATTAGAATGTTTTGATCCTGAAAGCGTATCAACATAAGGACGGCCTAAACTATGACCAAAATCCTTTAAGTACTCAACTCTCAAAACTAGCTCTCTTTTTACCTCTTCGGAATAACTCGAAAATTCAGCAAAAAACACATCATTAAATTCTACAACCCACTTCATATATAAATATACCTTATAAAGTATATACTTTCAAGGGAATAATATTTTACCCTTTAAAACATCATTCCAATCCTGCCCTTTTATATCGGGGCTATGGCGTTTTATATCGCCCTGATATACGCAATCATTAAGCACAGATAAAATAACATCGTGCAGGCAATCACCGCCATTGTCATTATCTGTAATAATTACAATGTTTTTTAAATGATGACAGCTCGTCACAAGATCCTTTAATAAATTACGCTGATCTGGGGACATTCCTCCGCCGCTTGCAGCATAAATTGCATTTTCATCAGGAAATAAAATACTGTGGCTCAATGCATCAATCACAGCTTCACCAATAATCAGCGTATTATCTCCATTTTTACAATTTGAACGCCAAAATGTTTTCTCACTACCACGCACAAAGATTGCCATTTCTGAGTTTTTAAGCTCCAAGCCACATACGCCATTATCATTATAATGCGGAAATACGGCGTTGTGATAACGATCTGTATATATGCGCCCCGTAAAGCGCGTTGAGCTTAAAGACGCGCTTGTAATGCCTCTGCAAGCTAAATATTGATGGGTTTTAACGTGAGCGCAGCCCTTAAAAATAGCCCTAACGCGCTGCGGGTCATATTTTTGTTCAATCACCTCTGGCGAGTAGTGTTTTGGCTCTGGGCGCGAAAATTCTTCCCCTAGCCATGCCAGTAAATCCTTAGCAATCTCTGCAAGGATTTGCCCTGTACGATTTTGAATAAAATTTACAATAGTGCCGTTATCATTATCGCCTGATACGGCAAAATATATCCATTTATTGCCCCTTTTTGAGATAATAACAATATCATCCCCCCGCCTCATCTTAATTGAGGCGCGAGTTGTTCCCTTTTTTACAATTTCATAGCCCATAAATGCGGCATATTGCGTAAGATTTATTTCTGTTTTAAAACGTAGCCAATCACTCATAACCCCTGCCCCTTCAATATTCACTAGGAAGCAACAAAACATTATTGCAAAAGTAAAACGTGATTTCCTTCAGCGGAAAATCTGTAAATGTAATGGTTTCTTCATGCTGCCAGTTATAATCCCCATCATGGCAGGTTAAAATCGCGCTTGTATCCTCATTTACGCATAATTTCCAAACTTGAAATTCTTGCTCTGGTAAATTAATATTCTCATATTGAGCGGCAAATATTTTATATATCAGCCAATACGCCCCGCCATGCTCAGCTACATATTGAATGCCATCCGTATATAGTAGGCGACGATAAATGCTGTGCTTATACCAATTTTCAGTGCCGATAAAATTACCTAAATCTTCTGCCCGTAATGTTGTTTTTGTGTTTAAAATATCTGTCATTTTACTATTTCCTTTTCAAGTTATTGCAGAATTTATGTCCGCATGAATTCTTGCCTCACGGCGAGAATGGGGAAGCAAGTGCAAGGGCGGTTTTTAGTATTTTGAAAGCATCGCAGGCGCGAGGAATTGCCCACTTGGGCAAGGGGAAAATACGTTAAGAAAATCGGAAGCGGAGCGCCTTCACCCTTGCGCGCGCTAGGGGTGATAATCCCTTAGCAAGCAACGCGACAACAGAATGTAATTCTGTAACAGCCATAAAAAAAACAGGGCATCTGCGCCCTGCTTCAATATAATTTTGTAAAGCTACAGACCATCAGACCAGAATAGCTTTTTTAAATTACATCAGATATATTGGGTAAAAATAAGATAGATAGCATGACCCACCCCATACTCTACTCATTCCGTCGTTGCCCTTATGCCATGCGCGCTCGTATGGGGATTTATAGTGCGCAGATAAAATGCGCAGTTCGTGAAATTACCCTAAGTGATAAACCTACGCATTTACTTGATATTTCTCCTAAGGGCACAGTGCCTGTTCTGCTCACCAATAAAGATCGCGTAATTGATGAAAGCCTAGATATTATGCTCTGGGCACTATCGTATAATGATCCTGATAACTGGCTACCAGAAATGCGCCGTGATGATATTTTTGAACTAGTAAAATATAATGATGAGGGATTTAAGCCTATGCTTGATCGCTATAAATACCCTAACCGCTACCCTGATGAGGATTGTTCATCTGCTCGTGAAAATGGCCTTAAATTTTTACAGGAATTAGAGCAACGACTTGCAATAAATGGATCGCTATTGGGTGATAAAACTACTTTAGCGGATATTTCCATTTTTCCATTTGTACGTCAATTCGCGCATGTTGATAAAGATTGGTTTTATACGCTGCCCTTACCTGCCACGCATAAATGGTTAAAGCAGCATTTAGAAAGCAATTTATTTGCTAAAATCATGACAAAATACACGCCATGGCAAGAAGGCGATAAACCAATTTATACGATTAATTAATTTACTAAAAATATATCTTAATTACATCATTATACTATTGCTAAAATCTATATATTGAGTAAACTCATAATTATTCAATTGTGTTTTTACTCAATAATAAAGGAAACTGTAATGGCTATTATTTCTATTTTAAATCCTAAAGGTGGTTGCGGTAAGACTACTATCAGCACAAACCTAGCGCGCCATTATCATGATAATGGGTTAAAAACACTTTTAGTCGATACTGACCCTCAAGGTAGTTCTAGTGATTGGCATGCAGCGCGCGAAGATAACCCCCTGCCCTTCATCTCATATGGCAAGCCTGAAAACCTGAAAGCTCTTCCAGGCATTGCAGCTCCATATAACAACATCATTATCGATGGCGCTGCAAAACTTGAAGGTATGATTGCAGCTGTTATTAAAATATCTGATATTATCCTTATTCCTGTGCAGCCAAGTCCATATGATATTTGGGCAACATCTGATCTTGTGGATCTTATAAAAGCGCGACAAGAAGTTACTGATGGAAATCCTAAAGCTGCCTTTGTTATTTCACGGGCGATAAAGGGCACTATTTTAGGAAATGAAATTAGCGCGGCATTGGAGGAATATAATCTTCCAGTTTTAAATTCTATAACAACGCAGCGCCAAGTATACCCGCGTAGTGCTTCTCAGGGCCTAAGTGTATTTGATGGCTTCATGGCATTAAAAGCTAGATTAGAAATCAGCTCTATTGCAGATGAATTAGACAACATGATTACGCAAGGAGATATTAGAAATGTCGCTTAGTGCCAAAAGACCAAGTAAAAATATTAAAGATAATCTTTTGCTTGATGTTCAAGATACAAATTCTCCAAAGAAACGCCTTAATGCAGAAGTTGAGGCTGGGTTATATAAACAAATAAAAACTAAGGCAGTAATGGAAGAACGCTCTATTTCTGATATAACTCGCCAGCTTTGGATTAATTACTTGAGCGATTGAGTAACAACTCATAAACTCAAATACTAAAAAAAACTAGCACCTTAATCAATTTTTGAAACCAAGCTACTGCTTTCTTGTCCTTTTTGTTTACGTTAATATGGCCTATATTTCCAGGACTAGTACGTAAGAAAAATTCGTACACCTTAAACCCCATAATCACAAAAGTTATACCCGATTCTATCCACTGAAATTGTGGGTAACTTTTCAAATCTCGGTACATAGGCATATGTTCCTCCTTCTCAATCATGGCTTAATTCGTTGTTTCAGGAGTAAAATCGCCATATTCACGCTTTAATATCCCAAATATTGAGCTGTGGAGCTTCAAATCACCTGTTTTTGCTCGTTTTATCATCGCATTGAAGTAAGCGGCTGGCTTTTCTACTCGTTTTTGCTCTCTTTGCGCAGCTTGATCGGTAAGAAGAAGGCATATCGCTGCCCCTCCTCGCCCTAGGACAACACAGGCATTGGCCCAAGATTGCTGGCTAATATTCAGCTCAGCCTTCAAACCGTAAGCTCCCTCAACAAAATCCCCCCACTCCATCGCACGATTAGCCATGGGCAGATGATTTCTAAACCTCTCACTAGCTGCATTGAGTGCTTGTTTTAAGGTTATATGCTGTAATCCCGTTTGAAGTATTGGGTTTTCTTCTTCTGAAGTTTCGTTAGGCTCGAGCTTATCAGTTTTATCCTCAATATTTTCGTTACTGCTTTTTTGAAAGCGTTGAGCTTCAGCTTTACCAGTATCTAATTTATTAGATTGTTTTTTATTTGTATAGTTATAGTGAGTGAACAGTGAGTCACTTTTGGATGAACTTTTATTAGATATGGTTGTTTTTGTGTCAGTAATTATATGATCATTTTGAGCTTGTGGCACCATTGAGAGAACAGATTCATATAGCTCCTTATGCTTGGCAGAGAGTTCTAATAGCACTTTAAGCTCTATACGGACACGAATTTGTATGGCAATGGCCTCATAAGACGCTTCCAGTTCATAAATTGGTTGTTTAATTGACGCGCCATTGGCCTGTAGTGCGACTAATTCTCCGATACAGGCCTTTGTTTGGCGGCGATACCACGAGATTTGGCGTTTTGCTTCCATCCATGCCTTATCATAGAGCTGCTTTTCTTCTAATTTATGGCGCAGTTTATCTTTCAAGTAAGCCAGAGGCGTTAAATCTACGCCATAAGCATATAGTATCATGCCGCTTTCTGGGTCACGCTGCCCATAGCGGCGGTGATTGCCGCTATCATTCCATGTTAAAGCCCCTGCTTCGAATAATGCTTTTTCAAGCTTTTGTATTTGGCGTTCTGATACACCAAGATCGAGTGCGGTTTTTGAAAGAGCCTGATACACAATCGGGTTTGCCCCCTGCTCCCAATCTATATCTCTGGTGAAACTCATATAATAATCGAGCAAGTGGATCATACGCGGTGTAAATCCTGCGCCCTTACCAATGCGTTTTACAAGCAAAAGAAGATCATAACGATTTGTATTCTCCTCTAGCCCTGCAAAATCCTCGCATTGCTCTAATGAATGACGGAGCTTAGAAGAGCCAATCCGCCCTCCCCTGCTCTGATTTATAGGTGGTAATTCAGTGTGTGATATATATTGCATAGTATCATTTAGCTAGACCTTCATAACCTGTGAAAAAGCATGCAAAATTCCATTGCAGAATCATATTTGACTTGCATTCTTAATCACGGAGGGATACTATTTAATTAGATTTTATTGATAATACCGCTCTTATTTTAAAATGTCGTCCTTGCAGGGGCGACATTTTACTTTTGTGGTTATAAAAATCTTTTGTTGCTCTCCTAAATATTGATTTCTGAATACGTTTGAGACTTATGATAAGAATCAATGAACTTAAACACTATCAGAGATACAAGCCATACACAACACGACAATACACTACTAATTAACGCTACAATCAACTACATGTGGTCTATTATTGGAGTGCAGTGTATTTGTTGTATGCTATATTCCCCTATATATTCAATGGGATAGACAAACACTACACTCCCGCTGCACTCTGTGTTTAGATGCACAATCGTACATACAATCCACAATACTACACAGCAGAAACTACACATCGATACACTATTGATTGTACTTTCATAGGAGTTAGTTCTAATTATGTATTGTACATATATGTATTGTTCGTATAATATCGTAGTGACAAAGAAACAAAGGAATACACATGGCTTATGTATCAATATCAAAAGCACACAAAATTACAGGCGTTGCCCGATCAACTATTTACAAAGACATTGATGATGGAAAACTATCGGCTACCACCAATGCACGTGGTAAAAAGACAATAATGATAGCAGAATTAGAGCGTGTCTACGGTAATATTGATATCAATCAAATAGAACTATCGGCACCCAAAGAGTCGACGTCTGAAATTGTAGTAAGTGCAGTAGAACGCCCAAAAGAGAGTAGGGCAGATGCTACAGGTCAACTCTCCGTACTACAAGAACGAATAAACTCACTACAAAATCAAATAACCAGACAAGATTCTTTTATAGATGATTTAAAAAATGAACGCCAGAAACAGCGTGAAACATATACAGAGCAAATAGAAAGTGTTCAGGAATCCTTGAAAATGGCTCAAAATGGATACAACACCATTACAAAGCTACTAGAAGACAAGACTACAAAAGAAGACAATAAACCAGATTGGCAGCAATCGCTTAAATCCTTAGAAAGCCGTATTGCTAACCAAGAAAAAGATGCAAAAGCTAAGGCAGAGGCGGAGTCACTAGAAAAAACTGCGTTAGAGAAACAGCTTGCAGAACAAAAAAAGATGATGGAAGAGCAGGAACTGGCATTAAAAGCCGCTAAGGAAGCTGAGATCAAAAGAAAAGAAGATGAATTTGCAGCTGCTCAAACATGGGTATCCAAAATGTTTAGTAAAAAAAATAGGGCATAACAGAGTAGGGCAGGGCGCTAATGCGTCTTCATCCATGTTAGTGGCTGCATGAATTTTCCGCGCCACAAACCTGCTTTTTGCTCCTTAGCTTATCGCTGTTCTCTATTATAAGAGCCATCGCTAAAACATTTTATTTGCTTATTCGCCACAAAAATAGAGTAGGGCGGCTTCATCAAAACAGGTCTATTTAAACTCTGGATCGTCAATTCCTCAGAACCTAATTTCTACTACATTAAGCACAAAAGTATCGCCATCTTTTAATGATATATTTTTGCAAATATAGATCTACAAAATGCAATGCAAACTATAATATAAAAAATAGGGGCTGTACCAGTTAACTAACCCATATATTGTTTAACCCATTGTCTTAGTTGTGCTAACTGGTCTGTTGGGTCACTGTTGTTAAATCTCCATTCGCATTCCTTCAAGAATAGCTCAAAATGCTTGGCAGGAACACCATTAAATTTACGCATGTGGCGCTTGGCTTG
>DAOWDF010000174.1 GCA_030639165.1 Alphaproteobacteria bacterium | reverse complement strand
ATATGTAGAGGCTGTGATCATGCGGCATCGCCTATTCCCCCTGGTATAGTGTTATTGATTTTCACCTACACGTCGTTATCCGCAAAGCAAATCATAGATTTGTTTGCTTTTAAAATTCGAACAATGCGTACGCATTGCTTCTGGTCTCGTAAAATTCAAGTATTAATATACGCTAAAATTTTACTCTCCTCGGCTGCCTAGTGTAATTAAAAATTAAAAACACTATAAGTATTGTAACTGAGTTTTTGGCCACTGTTAAATTGTACATGATTCTTGTTAAAAAATCATAAAAAGCATATTTGTTGGGTAATACTTTATTTCTGTTATTGTTCATTTTAGCGACTCACCATAATGTAACTATTATATTAATAATTACAGCTTTAATTGGAGGGTTCTTTACGTGGAATGTCAGAGTATTATCATGAATTATACAGTTCCTCCAAGTGTTGAGGATTTGGAGACGTTGGCTAATGCGGTTTTGCCGGTTTTGCCAGATGAGCTGTTATGTGATTGTGAAGATATAACTATTCTTATAGAGGATATGGCCGATGAGTCTACGCAGCTAGATCTTGAGCTTAGCGATCCTTTTGAGCTGCTCGCTTTATACAAGAGCGGCAAGGAAATATCACCAGGCTTAGAGAGGAAAGTTGCTAGTACTGATGCTGTCTTGGTAATCTATAGGCGTTCTTTGCTTGATGCTTGGTGTGATACTGAGGATGATTTACAAACATTAATCCGCCAGATTATCATAGAAGAACTAGGGCGGTGTTTTGATTTTTCAGATGATGATGTTCAGGAAATGACTGATCGCCACTATCAGGGCATGTTATAGTCTTTTGAATTAGGCTTATTACATCGTTACTTCGTCACTCACATATCAATTATACGTCTCATTCCTAGTGCCTTGTGCTAAACTTAATTCATATGACTATATAGTTATCGATAATTCTTTATGATTAACTGATATAAATGAAATTCAAAACTATGCAGTTGCTTTTCCTATATGTTAGACTGATTGTAGATGTAGCTCGTAATTAGGGAATTTGCTTTGCTTCTGTTTGTTCGCATGATTTTGGTTGTCTTTGTTTTTCTTAGCTTTAGCACTGGTGTGGTCCATGCTGCTGCGGCAGGCGGGGGCTCATCAGTTCCTGCAACTTGTGATCCTGAAATATGGGAGAGCTTTAAGGATAAGGCTTGGGAAGAGGGGCAGCGTGAAATAACCCAAAACCAGAATTTGATAGCCCGCCCTGATAGTGTACTTTCCATGACATGTTTTGATGAGTTTGCAAATCACTTCTCTAAATATGGCGGCGAACACTTCCCTAGCTCCCCTGACCATTCGCTTGGTAATTTAGGTGGGGCTATTACTTTGGCTATTATCGCGGCGGATGGAGCGGCGTATGATGGTGGTGGCGCATCAGCTTACACTGGATATGTTACATATGCTGCTATAGAATTACTTGTTCTTGATCAATTGATTAGCGGTGTTACAAGCGCAGCTACGCGAAGTCTAGACGCTGGTGACCTTTCTCCATGTACTGGTAAGCAATATTATATAGAGAATAATTTCCCCGAGCTAATGATTGGGGATCGTGCCATAAATTATAATGGCTATGCGCAAATTCCTACATTAGATGGTACTGGCGCGGCTTTGGCGGACTATAGTGGTTGTGAGCGTATGAATGATGTTTGGATTAGATCTAAATGTTACGATTTTGCAAGTGAGCTTGATCATGATTTCTTCTATAATCTTGAGGATTATAGCGCTAGTGATGATTACAGAACAAAGGAAGAGCAATGTGCTTCTCCCCGGGCGGATGGTTCACCTGACTTACCTAGTGATACAGAGCTTGCTTGTGATGTTACCGTTCACAGTATTCCTAGCAGTTGGAGTAATGCATCTTTGGCAGCATTCTTTAATGGTAATGTTGTTCCGACTTGGAGCACTGCAAGTGCAGGGGCTATAGCATCATTTGATGATGCTCTAACTTATCTGGGATTGCGAGATAGCACTAATTGTTCATCACTTACCCCTATAAAAACAGGGTATATTGTATCGTCTGACAGTGATGGCAATGAGTATGTTGATTCTGTTTGTCCTGCGCCTGGGTGTTATTTTGATCCGCCATCAAGTTTATCTGGTACGGGTAGCTGTAATTAATATAGTCACATGAATTAAGCTTATTACATCGTTACTTCGTCGCTTACGTATGAAATATACGCTTCACTCCGAGTGCCTTGTACTAAACTTAATTCATGTGACTATAACGTTTTTTAAAATCATATTATATCACGCTATCCCCCGCGCGCTAGCAAAGCTAGCGTAGAGCTGTGGGTGTGGCGTTATGCTATATCGCTTTGCTCATGAAGTCAGACATTCTGCGGGTGAAGGCGGATAGGTCATCAACTGGGCTGCCTTGAATGATCTTTGCCTGATCAAGCAGCAGATAAGCCGCATCAGTAATATCGCCTCCATTATCACAGGATTTAGCCATCTTCTTTATTAGGGCATGATTAGTATTTATCTCTAATACCGGCTTAGTATCGCTTTGATATTTTTGGTGGATTTTTAGTACGCGCTCCATATTCATATCAACACCCTCATCTGATGCGACTAGACATACAGGGGAATCTGTTAGGCGACCTGATTTACGGACATTATTTACATCATCTTTTAATAAGTCTTGTAGCGTAGTTAGGAGTTTGCTCGTTGCTTCATTATCCTGCTCATCGGGCTTAATATCACTATCAGACGTATCCTTGGGGCCGCTAGATGGCTCAAATTTATCTAAATCTATATCGCCTTTAGTTATGGATTTGAACGGCTTTTCTTTGTAATCCTGCACAGTTTGCAGCCAGAAATCATCAATAGTATCGGTGAAGAATAAGACCTCTATCCCTCTGGATTTAAAGCCTTCAAGCTGTGGAGAGTTCTTTATCGTTTGTGTTGATTCTCCGCTTATATAGTATATTTCGTCTTGTCCGTCTTTCATGCGTTCAACATATTCTTCTAAAGATGTGAACTTATCGCCATTATCGTGAGTAGAGTAGAAGCGGCAGACTTTGAGCAGGGCGGCTCTATGTTCTTGTGCATCATATAATCCTTCTTTCAGGGCTGAGCCAAATTGCCCCCAAAATGCGGAGAAGCCAGCTTCATCATCGCGGGATAATTTATCAAGATCGCCAAGTACTTTGCGTGCGACAGCTTTTTTAATTTTCTCGATTGTGGGGTTGTATTGCAGAGTTTCACGGCTGATATTAAGGGGCAGATCTTCGCTGTCTATCACCCCTTGAACGAAGCGCAGCCATGGATACATTAAAGTGTCTATATCATCGGTAATAAACACACGTTTTACGTATAGCTTAACTGAATGTTTGCGTGATGGATCAAATAAATCCCACGGACGCATCATTGGTACATAGAGTAGAGATGTAAATTCGATCGCTCCTTCTGCTTTCCAGTGTGATGTCATTACCGGCTCGTCAAAACCGCCTGAAGTATGTTTGTAGAAGTCATTATATTCCTGAGTAGTAATTTCACTTTTTTGCTTCATCCATAGAGCCGATGCATCATTGACGGGGCTAGCATCTTTATCTTTGGCAACTTCTGATGGCGGCCCAAGGTATATTGGCACGCTTATGTGATCGGAATATTCCTTTATTGTGGTTATGATTTTCTCATCTAGAAGAAATTCACAAGCCTCATCTTTTATTTGTAGGGTGATGGCTGTACCGCGCTGGCCATCAAGGCGTGCTGATTCTTGCTCGTTTGCTTCACGTATTGTAAAACCTGATTTGCCGTCTGATTCCCATAGCCATATATCATCAGATCCAGATTTGCGGCTGACTACTTCTATGGAATGTGCAACCATATAGCTGGCGTAGAATCCTACTCCAAATTGTCCGATAAGATTGAGTTTATCATCATTGGCATTTGCCGCTTTCATCTGCTCCATAAGTGCGGCAGTTCCAGATTTGGCAATTGTCCCTAGATTTTCGCCAAGCTCTTCTTTGTTCATGCCGATACCGTTATCAACAACGGTTAGGCTGCGATTTGTCGTGTCTTTATAGGCGCAGATACGAAATTCTGGGTTATCTTTTGTAAGCTCTGGCTTGGCAATAGCATCATAGCGCAGGCGGTCACAAGCATCAGCTGAGTTTGATATAAGCTCGCGCAGGAAAACATCATGGTTCGTATAAAGTGCGTGAGCAACTATTTCTAGTAAACGTGAAACGTCTGCGCTGAAATCCTGCTTTTTGGCTTGCTCAGATGGTTGTATTTCTTCTTCGATGTGTTTTTCTTGTGCGCTCATGATGTGTTATCCATAATCTCTGTTTTGTATATTTACCTATGAAATACTTTTATAAATGTATATAGTGCAGTGTCAAATAACTTATTAATTAAGAATAAAGGTATAGTCGGATGAAAAATTTAGCACTTTTAATGATGGTTGTTTCAACGTTCGCTTTGAGCGCGTGTGAAAACCTAAATGGAAAAGGTAATAAGCAATTACTTGGAGCAGGCGGTGGCGCGGTTATTGGTGGTCTTTTGGGATCAAAAATCGGTGGCGGTAGCGGCCAATTATGGGCAACTGGAGCAGGCGCTTTGATTGGTACATTAGTTGGTAGTGAGATTGGCAAATCTCTGGATAAAGCTGATCAGCAATATATGTCACAAGCTGGCTATGAAGCGCAAACAGCGCCAATTGGTGAGCCTATTTCTTGGAATAACCCAGAGAGCGGTAATTCAGGCGAAGTAGTTGCAACAAAAGATGGTTACAGTGAATCCAGTGGTAGTTATTGCCGTGAATATCAACAGACAATTTATGTTGGTGGACGTGAAGAAACTGCTTATGGGACTGCTTGTGAGCAACCTGATGGTAGCTGGAAAATAGTTAACTAATAAGCCTCAAATATTTTAGAGATTTTATAAATCACCCTCTCATCATAGGGGGTGGTTTTATTGCGTATTTATAGCTATCAGTAAAGATGATTGAGTTATAAATAGATGAAAACTCATCGTTAATTTTTGCAGTTATTTTTATGTCATTGACATTATTACGTCTGTTTTTAAGTAGCATTAGTGAGAAGTGAGCTAATGTATCCCATGGAATAGAACCTACTTCTTTGTTAAATGCGTTTCTTGCTGCATCTACGACAGTTGATATATTTTCGTCTTCACTAGATTGTTTAATTATATCTGATGCCTGTATAAGCGCGCTGGCGCACCACCCCATAATGGATGAGTTCAATAGCATCTGATTTTGCTTTTT
>DAOWDF010000081.1 GCA_030639165.1 Alphaproteobacteria bacterium | reverse complement strand
GATGGTCGCCCTGAAGAAGTGGTTGATGAAGTATTTGACCTATTCGTATCTTTGGATGCAAATGATGAACAACTAGACTTCCCAATACTTTATGCTTCTGGTCGTGATGGCTGGTGCGTTAAGGATCTTGCGGATGATCGTGAAAATCTATCACCATTGCTTGATCTTGTATTAACTCACGTTGAGCCACCTCCAGCAGATTATGATGCGCCGTTTGCTATGCTTGCAACATTGCTTGATTCTGATCCATATTTGGGACGTTGCCTAACTGGTCGCGTTATCCAAGGTAGAGCAAGTGTAAATGACACGGTTAAGGCAATGAACCTTGATGGTGAAACTGTTGAGAATGGTCGTCTGACTAAGCTGCTTATGTTTGACGGTACAGACAGAGTTCCTGTTACAGAAGTTAAGGCTGGTGATATTATCTGTATCGCGGGTCTATCAAAAGCTTCGGTTGCTGATACTATTTGTAATACAGAGCTAAGCGTTGCTGTGAAATCAACGCCGATTGACCCACCAACTATGGCCGTGACTATTTCTGTGAACGATTCTCCGTTCGCTGGGAAAGAGGGCAGCAAAGTTACATCTACTATGATCCGTGAGCGTTTGCTTGCCGAGGCAGAGGTAAATGTTGCTATTACTTTCAAGGAAAGTGAAGGCAGAGACTCATTTGAAATTGGTGGACGTGGAGAGCTTCAGCTTGGCGTTCTAATCGAAACTATGCGCCGCGAAGGCTTTGAGTTAACTGTTTCTCGCCCTAAGGTTTTGTTCAAAGAAGATGAAACTCGTAATGTGCTTGAGCCGATCGAAGAAGTGTTTATTGATGTTGATGAAGAATATTCATCCAATGTTGTTGATCAAATGAACCGCCGTAAAGCGCAAATGACTGATATGCGCCAATCTGGTATTGGAAAAACCCGTATAACTTTCCTTGCTCCATCACGTGGACTTATTGGTTATCAAAGTAAATTTATGACCGATACGCGCGGAACTGGTATTATGAACCGTATCTTCCATTCTTATGAGCCATATAAAGGCGATGTAGGCCAGCGCCGTCATGGTGCGCTTATTTCTACTGATACAGGAACAGCCGTGGCATTTGCTATCTTTAACCTGCAAGATCGTGGCGTTATGTTTATTGGCCATCAAACGCCAGTTTACCAAGGCATGATTGTTGGTGAGCATAACCGTGAAAATGATCTTGAGATTAATGTTCTTAAGGGCAAGAAGCTTACAAATATGCGCGCATCTGGTACAGATGAGGCAACTATACTTGTAACGCCGCGAAAAATGTCACTTGAAGAGATGATGAGCTATATTAATGATGATGAGCTTATGGAGGTAACGCCTACAAACCTTCGTTTGCGTAAGAAGCATCTCTGCCCGAATGAGCGTAAAAAAGCATCACGCGCCGCAGGTTAAAACACTTGTTGATTAAGCAGCTTTTCCACTTGTGGTAATAGTGGGGAGCTGCAAAAATGCGCTAATAGTAACTTGATGAAAGTATAGATATGTCCAATGAAGCCGCGCCGTCACAGTGCCCTTACACTAAAGCTAAAGTAAAGGGATTCGTTACTCATTGTAATCAGTATAAGGAAGCCGATAATAAGAAGGCGGTGTTTCAACTTTTAAATACATTCATACCGTTTTTAGCGATATGCGCCGCGATGATATATAGCTTTTCCGAGGCTTACTGGATTACTGCTCTATTAACTATTCCTGCATCATTGTTGTTGGTACGTGTATTTATTATTCAACATGATTGCGGACATGGATCATTCTTTACTACTCGTAAATGGAATAATCGTATTGGGCGCCTGATGAGCCTATTTACATTAACCCCTTATGATTTCTGGCGCAGAACTCATAATATGCATCATTCTAGTTCAGGTAATCTTGATAACCGTGGCTTTGGGGCAATTGAGACTATTACTGTTGCAGAATATGAAGCGTTAGATGCGAAGACAAAATTCTGGTACCGTATATATAGAAACCCATACATTTTACTGCTTTTGGGAACTCCCTATTATACTTTAATAGGCCAGCGTATGGCTAGAATTGATCATTTTCCATTCTTTGAATATAAGAAAAGTATAACTCGCAGCCAAATTTGGAAAAGTGTTCATGGTTTGAATCTGACATTATTTGTAGTTGTTGGCTTGCTTGGTCTAATGTTTGGTTTCGGCGCTGTATTATTATCAT
>DAOWDF010000168.1 GCA_030639165.1 Alphaproteobacteria bacterium | reverse complement strand
TTTCTGCCCAACAAATTCCTCTAAAGATAATGGACGCAAAGCTCCCTCTGCTGAAGGGTCGCCTGCCTGCTGTTCGCGCTCTAATTCTGGATTTTTCTGCGTGGCTTGTGCTCCAATGCTCATGCGCTTAACTCCTGCAATGCAAGACGGATCATGATTTGCAAGTCACCTGCGTCATTATCGTTTGCTTTACCCTTGGCGCTAAGCACGGCGTTGTAAGCATCAGAGCTGGAATAACCTAGATTTGTAAGCGCCGACACGGTGTCTTGCTCCACTCCGCTAACTGGGTCATTTTGAACCGCTGATGAACCGCTATGAACCGAAGTGACCCCACCTGCCCCTGCTGTAATTTCAATTTTCCCAGCTTTATCTTTTAACTCGGTAAGTATGCGAACTGCAAGTTTTGGCCCTACTCCAGATGCTCTAGTAAGCGCGGCCTTATCCTGCGCAGCAATCGCAAAGCTTAGTTGATCCGCAGGGCAAGCTGCTAATATTGCCATCCCTGCCTTTGCACCAACGCCCTGCACAGAGGTAAGTAGTGTAAACCACTGTTTTTCTAAAGCACTGGCAAAACCAAATAAGGTAAATGAATCCTCACGTACCTGCGTAGTTATAAGCAAGCTCGTCGCGTCACCAGCCTGCCCGATAGAAGATAGAGTTTGCGCGCTGGCAAACACAATATAACCAACCCCGCCAACATCTAGAATAAGGTGATCGCTGTCAAAGGAATCAATAATGCCAGAAAGTTTTCCTATCATGGTGTTTTGCCGCCTAAAGTTCTACTCAAACTTCTATAATGCGCATGAGTTATGGATACGGCAAGAGCGTCTGCTTCATCTTCGGAAATTTCTCCACAGGATGGAAGTAAGGTTTTAATCATCATTCCAACTTGTTGTTTAGCCGCATGGCCACTGCCAACCACAGATTTTTTAACTTTGTTTGCAGAATATTCACCGACTTCAAGCCCTTTTATAGCAGGAGTGCATAGCAAAACCCCCCGCGCCTGCCCTAGCTTTAACGCGCTAGCAGGGTTTTTATTAACAAAAGTTTCTTCAATCGCAGCCTCTAATGGCAAATATTCATCAATAACAGCGATCATGTTATGATGTAAAAACGCCAAGCGCTTAGCAAGCGAGTCTTTAGTTTTAGTACGTATAAGTCCGCTAGCTATATATTTAAGTGAGTTTCCATCACTCTCTATAACTCCCCAGCCAGTTTTCTGTAGCCCCGGATCTATGCCTAATATTTTCATGGGATATATTACCCCCTAACCAGCAGCCATAAGTTTTTCCATGATTTCGTCACTTACCTCAAAATTAGCAGTGACGCTTTGAACATCGTCATTATCCTCAAGAACATCAATAAGCTTTAAAACAGAGCTAGCCTGATCCTCGCCCAATTCTGTAGTAAGGTTAGGCTTCCAGATCAACCCTTGACGCTCTGGCTCACCATATTGTTTTTCAAGAGCATCGCGCACAGAGGCAAAATCATCAGCTTCACAGTTAATTTCATGGAACTCATTGTCACTTTCAACGTTAGAAGCGCCAGCCTCTAAAGCTGCCTCAAACATATCATCAGAGCTTGCTTTATCTGTTGGATACGTGATTTCACCAACTCGATCAAACATAAAGCTAACGCAGCCTGTCTCACCTAGATTACCACCCATTTTAGTAAATGCAGCGCGCAATTCAGCAGCAGTACGGTTTTTATTATCGGTTAGAACCTCAACAATGATTGCAATTCCGCCAACACCATAGCCTTCATAGCGCATATTCTCATAATTTTCGCCCTCTGTTGCACCTACGCCTTTTTGCACTGCGCGTTCAATACCATCCTTAGGCATTGAGTTACTACGAGCAGTTGAAATAGCCAATCTTAGACGTGGGTTCATGTCAGGATCACCGCCTCCTAATTTGGCAGCAACAGTAATCTCACGGCCTAATTTTGAGAAAACCTTAGCGCGTTTTTTATCTTGCGCACCCTTGCGGTGTTGAATATTTGCCCACTTGGAATGACCTGCCATGATACTCTATACTCTTTCTAACGCTATAATATGCGCATAATTAAATAGTTTATTAAACAATAGTGATTATAATCATCAGTACTGATAAAGAAAAGAGACAAAGATACTTTTTTAAATTTAAAGCTTTATATTTAATTTAAAGCTTTATATAAGAATTTATTATATTATAGTTGGATAACCTTTAGTTTATATATTTTGAGAAAATGTCATATAATTTTAGAAATACAAAAGTACTACTAGTCGAAGATAACGCCCCTATGCTTCATTTGCTGAGGGGGGTATTACAGTCATTCGGCATAGATACAATAATAACATCCGTAGATGGGAATGATGCATTTGAAAAATTTTGCAAGATCAACCCAGATTTGGTTATTACTGACTGGATGATGAGTCCTTGTGATGGAATTGAATTAGGAAAAAAGATCAGAAATGATCCTAGAAGCCCAAATCGATATGTCCCTATTATATTAATGACAGGATTTAGTGAAAAACAACGTGTTTTCAGCTCACGTGATGCTGGTATCACAGAGTTTCTAGTTAAACCATTCAATAGCAGAGACCTGTACAAAAGAATCTTCCAAATAATCGAAAAACCAAGAGTTTTTGTAGAGTGCAATGATTTCTTTGGCCCAGACCGCCGTCGTAAACGTGACGAAAAGGGCGATAAAAAACGTAGAGAACGAGACAAAGTTGACAAAGATTACAGCGAAACAAAGGCTGTCCTTTTTATTTAAAAAAGGGTATACATGTATATAAAGCGTTACACTCAAGCGCCAAAACGAACAGCTGAATTTTTT
>DAOWDF010000173.1 GCA_030639165.1 Alphaproteobacteria bacterium | reverse complement strand
ATGGGGGATGCTGGAGCGTTTCCCAAGGCTATCGCAATATTTCTTTGCCAGCGCTCAAAGCCAATTCGTCTTATTGGTGAGCCTTCCAACTTTTTTAAAAACTCAGTTTCTGTCCAAGCAAATAATGTGAGTAATTTGGCAGAATCAAGGTTATTTCTAATGGCAAAATCTGCTTGCTCTGCATCCGTTGCAAAGCGATTCCAAGGACAAACTAATTGGCAATCATCACAGCCGTAAATACGGTTACCCATTGCCTCACGAAACTCCTCGGCAATCACACCTTTATGTTCAATAGTTAAATACGAAATACAACGGCGCGCATCCAATTCATAAGGTTTAATAATCGCTTTTGTGGGGCAGATATCTATACACGCAACACAATCACCGCAATGCTCATCCACAGCTTTAGTTTTCTCTAATGGCAGATTGGTATAAATCTCACCTAAGAAAAACCACGAGCCTGCATCTTGGCTTAGTACATTGGTATGCTTACCCATCCAGCCTAAGCCCGCTTTGACTGCTATCGGTTTTTCCATCACAGGTGCACTATCAACAAACACGCGATACTGCATATCTATGTCTTTATCTTGCAAAACACCTTGAAGCTTCGTAGCCAGCTTCTGTAATCGTTTACGCATCATTTTGTGGTAATCACGTCCCAATGCATAGCGAGAAATATAAGCGCGCTCAGGATGGTTTAAGATCATAATCGGATCATGCGTTTGTGGCGGGCGATAATTCATTCGCACACTGATAATGCTGATGGTTTCTGGCTCTAACTCCGCAGGTCGAGTGCGCTTATTGCCATGGCGTTGCATCCATTCCATATCACCGTGGAACTTTTTTCCTAGCCATTTATGCAGGTAGGTTTCTTCACCTGATAAATCAATATTACTCACCCCAAGCTTTTGAAAACCGAGTTCATCTGCCCACTGTTTCAGCTCTGTATGCGTGATATGATTTGTATCCATCAAAGAGTCTCTGGTCAAGTCCAATAATTTTTGTTGTTACCCCTAACGGGTAAGGCTCAATAGCATCATCTCCGTTATTGCACTTCTGATGAAGGCAATAAGCATTCCCTGCGAAGCGCACCTAGGATATGATGCCATAGATCCTTACAAAATTTCATGGGACTTGATCAGAGCTTCCTACATATTAACATGCGCGTTTCCTAAAAAAATGTCATTACCTGTTACTTTATACTCATCCAGTCAGACCAGAGAATTAGATCGTATTGCCATAGAAGATTTTGGTATTTCTGGTTTTAGCCTTATGCAAAGAGCAGGACAAGCAACATTTGACTATGTGCTTAAAGCATATCCTTTAACAAAATCATTCTGCGTTGTTTGTGGTCCAGGAAATAATGGTGGCGATGGTTACGTCATTGCAACATTAGCCAAAGAAGTAGGTTTTGATGTAAGCCTTATTCAGCTTGGAGATAAGCAAGCGATTGGAGGAGATGCTTTACTGGCAAGACAGGCATTTCTTAAAACAGCTTCAATTGAATCTGAGTTCGATGAACACTTACTCAGTGCCGATATTATTATTGATGCCATTTTTGGAACAGGGCTCACACGTCAAGTGCAAGATCATTGGGCGAATGTAATTACATCGATTAATAATAATCGTTCTTTAATAAACAACAAGGTTCTCGCAGTTGATGTGCCTTCAGGACTCAACTCTGATACAGGAAGGGTTTTAGGAACTTGTATCAAAGCCGATGTGACGATGACTTATATCGGCGTTAAATCTGGTTTAGTCACTGCTCAGGCAAGAGATTATGTGGGCAAATTGGAATTTAATGATTTGCAGATTCCTTCAGCTGTCTATAAGAAACTATCACCCCAGTCAAATAAAAGAATTATCTCTGAAACTATTCTTCAGGATAAATTAAAGCCACGCCTTAGATGTAGTCATAAGGGTTATCACGGACATGTATTGTTAATTGGTGGTGCACTAGGTCTGAGCGGTGCAATCCGCCTAGCTGGAGAAGCATGTTTACGAACGGGTGCTGGTCTGGTTAGTATTGCAACACATCCTGCTCATTCTGATCAGCTCAATTTAGCACGACCTGAGTTAATGGTGTCTGCTGTAGAACAAGCTGATGCACTTTTGCCTCTTATTGATAAGGCAAGCGTTATCGCAATAGGTCCAGGTCTAGGGCAATCAAACT
>DAOWDF010000138.1 GCA_030639165.1 Alphaproteobacteria bacterium | reverse complement strand
TTGATCTGTTTCTAATGCTAATTTCGCTGAAGATTCCCTGAATTCTGCGGGGTACTGCTTGTATTTCCTTGATGACATTTTTTCTATTCCTTATTTTAGACTTTTATAACTTTTCTGTCCGGAATAGTGTAGCCACATCAAACAGTCTGTAGCGTTACACAACCGAACTTCAGATGGTTGGTACATGCAGCAATCCATGCACTTTTCTCTTATGACTTTTAACAGGGGTTTTTTGGCGTGACCCTGTAAATGGTCTGTATTATCAAGAAGATTTTTCATTTTTATTTTCTCCATTATTAATGTAAAAAATAGGAAGGCGGGGCTATAAATATATCGTTTGGTTAAGTGGTGGTTGATCTTTGATTGATGCGAGTTTGAATCCATGCATCTATTTCACTTTCAAGCCAAGCTACGCTGCGAGAGCTTAAGTTAATGTTTTTAGGGAAGTTGCCTTTGCTTATGCTGAGGTAAATAGAGCTACGGCTTAAGCCAGTGCGCGCCATAACATCTGCTAATCTGAGGAAGCGTTCTTTTTTGGGTATTTCTGACATTTGCATCCCTTTCTAAGGTGTCCAAGTGGATACAAATAGTTTTAACTTAATCCATGTTTGATGGATAATAATGGTGGAAGTAGAATTTCTTTTAAAAAAAATAGATTTTTTTCTACGCCTTATTAATTCACTATTTTGGGAAATAATCATCCCATGGAGCCTCATGGCGTTCTTTGCGAGTTTCTTTGATAGTCGTTTCTATTTGCGAAATCGTAACATTGGGGTCTAGCGGCTTAATAATAAATAGGAGAAGTTCAGAGTCGCTGATTTTCTTTTTGGATATGTATTCTCCTTTATTGCCTTCTTTGTAGTAATGGCTTTGCTCTAATTTATGACAAATTATTGGTTCTAGTTCGGCAGAAAGGATCATAATCCAGTGATATAGTGCAACGCTTTTTGGAGTTGTTTTAGGGGGTGTGTAGTTTTCTAGTGTGCGATCAATCCCTTCGGATATTGCCGCTAAAATTTCTACAGATTTCAGAGGTCTGTAGATAGTTGAAAACTTATGCTCTATTTTTATTTCTTCTAACATTGAATGTAGGGAAGGGTACCTTTCAGAGATAACATTATAGAGATTATCTGCCATCTCTTCTCCGTAATTCCCAGAGTTATTAACTTTTATAAGAGACTCTGCAACTTTTTCTATATTTTTAGTTGCTTTTTGGAGTTCTTTTTTTATTTCATGTGATGCCAACTGTCTTCTGTATTCATTGTAATAATTTATATATTTTTGTGTCGCTTCGATGATAGATCGTCTTAAGTTAGATTTTGTATATGCGTCTTTGATGTTAATTTTTTCGTAAAGTTCTTCAAAGAACTCTCTGGTATATGAATCTTCATTTCCAATTTTTTTAAGGTTATTTGATGGTATTTTTTTCATTTTTAGAGTCTACCTCAATGTTAGGCTATCAATATAATCAGCCCAGTCTTGCATCATTTCTGTGCGTTGGTCGATAAATTGTGTGCGGTCATAGGCGCGGCCAAGGCTGGTGTTTGGGGCGTGGGCAAGTTGTCTTTCTATAACCTCACTATCCCAGTTAAGTTTTTCTCTTATTGTTGTTCTGGCCATGGCGCGAAAGCCATGTGCGCTATGTCGTCCCTGAAATCCTAAGGCGCGAACTGCGTTAGATAATGTATCGCGGCTCATATGTTTTTTGTTGCTCCTTTGTTGAATGAATACGTATTGGTATTTTCCGCTTACGGGTTTCATTTCTTCAAGGATTTCTAGGGTTTGCCTTGATAGAGACACAACATGGTCGGAGCGCATTTTCATTCTTTTGGCAGGAATGATCCAGCGATTATCATTGAAATCGAACTCATCCCATTCTGCTGCGGCTAGCTCGATAGGGCGTACAAAGGTTAGCATTAGCATTTTTATCGCAAGGCGTGTTTGTTGGTATAGTCTTGCATCGTTTCTATTTAGTGCGATTAAAAATTCTGGTATTTCGTTTGGTGCTAGAGCAGGCTGGTGTTTAACGCGTCTTTTTGCCAATGCATCGCTTATATCAATGGTGTAGTCTCGGTCTGCTTTACCGCAAGCTATGCCGTATCGAAATATTTGGCTGGAATATTGGCGTGTTTTATTGGCTAGCTCATATGCTCCGCGACTTTGAACCTTTCTAACCATGGACAAGATAGTAGGGGCATCCATTTTATTCATGGGGATATGTCCGATTTCAGGAAGGATGTCTACGTTTAGGCGTTTTTCAATTCCTTGTATAGTTTCGGGTCGTATTTCTGATTTTCTTTTTTCAAGCCATTCTTCTGCAATGCATGCAAAGGTCGTGGCTTTGTTATGGCGAGCAAGTCGCTCTTGCTCTTTTTTATATTCGTTAGGGTCAGTTCCTTCGGAAACTAACTTATGTATTGTTTTGTGTTGTTCTCTAACCTCTCCAAGACTTACTTCTGGGTATAGGCCGTAAACATAGGTGCCGTTCTTGAACTTATCTTCATTAGTTTTGAGTTTATAATCATAACGCCAACTTTTTCCTCCTGCTTTCATAGTGAGGAGATATAGCCCCTTGCCATCACGGAGTTTATAATTCTTTTCCTTTGGCTTGGCTCGCTTGCATTGTAAGTCGTTTAATTTCATTTTCGGGTACATCCTTTTCCGTTTTATCCCGAATACCCGAAAGAGTACCCGAAAACATGATGGATTTTATTAAATCTTCTTAAACATTTTGGGACACAAAGGGCACTTGTATGTCTTGGTATTCCTAGTGTTATTGGATTATATGGGATGTCTTGGAAAAAAGATAGTGGTGCCCGAGGGCAGAATCGAACCACCGACACAGGGATTTTCAATCCCTTGCTCTACCCCTGAGCTACTCGGGCATGAGTATTCTTTAATGAGGTACTAGGGTTTATAAGGTTATCTTTGCTCTGTGTCTAGTCTTACTTTTAAGAATTTAAAATTTTATTCCGCTAAAGCGATTATGGAGAGACGGGGTGCGGCGTTTTCGTGTAATTTCCATCAGTCCAAGCTTGGTAAATCCATGGATTTGAATAGTGCATGGATCTTTATAGATTATTTTATCTAGTTCTTTGAGGAGGGCTTTTTCATCGGTTTTATTCATTTTAAGGAAGTCTATAATGATAATTCCGCCGCTATTTCTCAATCGTATCTGCCTTGATATTTCTTTAGTTGCCTCAATATTAACGGCGAGGTGAGAGCGTTTATCGCTGCCCTTATTAACATCAATAGCCGTCAAGGCCGCGGTTTCCTGTATTATTATGCTGCCGCCTCTTTCCAAAAAAGCATAGTCATGGAGCAGGGATTCTACCTGTCCTAAAACGTCGCGGTGATCAAGTAAGGCTAGGTCTTGCGTTGCATCGTCCAGCTTTAGAGGTGTGATTTTTGCGGTTAAGTCAGGCGCGAATATAGAGCACCAATCCTCGACCTGTTTAAAATGATCCATTGTTACGACTTCTATGCAATCAATTGGCTCATCAGCCTTATCGCTAAGGGTTCGCTGCACAGAATCTGGGCCTAGTATTATAAGTGCGGGTTTATCTTCCTTGAAGAATGTGTTTACTTGCTGCCACATTTCATTGAGGAGATCAGCTTCGCGGCGCAGGATATCTGTTTGTAAGTCTGCGGCAGATGAGCGTAGGATAAAGCCTTGCAAGTCATCGATAGATTCTAGCATATTTGCTAGCTGCGCTCTCAATTTTTTGCCCTGAATGCGTTGTGATATAGTGTTTTTTAGGTTAACGCCATTAATAGGGGTGCGATATATAAGGTAGCGACCAGCTAAGGTTATATCCATACTCATGGCGGCTGTTTTATTTTCTTTTTGCTCCCATAATCCGTCTTCAGGGCTTGATATATAGGCGCTTTTTGCCTGCACAGCTATCATGTCGCCAGCCGATAATATTTTTCCTATGGCTTTGTCTCCGCCTTTGCAGATTTTTCCATCTTTATCCGTGTATCTAACATCACGGTTATATAATATGCCTGTATTTTCACCATCAATATTGAGGAATGCTGCGTCTAGAGCGGTATCTATTTTTGTGACTTTTGCCCAGTAGATAGAGCCATAGCGAACATTCTCATAGGGCGGATCTATTTCTAGACCCTCAATTAGCCCTTGCTCAAGTGCTATAGTCCAGATGTTACCTTCGAATTCTTCTATTAATATATCCAAAATATATATGCCTTTATCTATATAAAATATGATTTTACTTAGCCATTTAAGAGCAAGCAAGTATTTCTTTGACTAAGTTTTAAGTGTTATGTATAAAGTTGATTATGGGTAATGTAGACTATAATTTTAGAGCTGGATTGTTTACAAGAAAATCTACGCTTAAAGAGCATGCTAGTAAGCTTGCCAATGCACATACATCATTATTTAATGAAATTGATTTCTCTAAGCTTGTGCTTGATAAAGGGGCGATAAATATTCTCACATCGGCATGTGGTTTAATCAAAATAATATTAGATCGTAAAGAGAAGAGCTATAAGCCACTTTATGTCGCAATGGGAGAAAACCATAGTGTTTCTGCCCATATATTGTCTCACATGTTGGTTATTAAAGGATTGCTTGCGGAAGATATAAAGGTATCACTAGGTTTAGAAGAACGAAAATCATATATGGAAGCATTTTTTATTGATGATGTTAGATATGCTGCCAACAGTGATTTACGTGAAAGTAGAATAAGAGATTATTTCAATAGTAATAATTTAGTATTGAATTATAACTTCTTTTGTCGCTCTAATTGTGCGCCATACAGCTTGAAGTTATTAAGTAATTTCTTATTGCAGCAAAGCGCAAGTGATAATTTATCAGTTAAACTAACGGATGCTCCGCTTGTTGTAGGTGAATATGGTCAAGAAACGGATTATCTTGATATTAGAAATAAGTTCATTGCCGCAAGGGCAGGTGAAAGAATAGAGGTTAGTGCATTAGACGGTGATGGTGTTGATATACGCAATGGATATATGGTCAATGAATTATCAGAGTCTGACCCAGATATAGTTACATTACAAATTACTGGAAATATTCATATTGATAAAAAGTTGAGTTCAATATTTGAAAACTCGAAAACTTTATTGGATTTTGCTGATGAGGCTGGGTTTGATGCTATTGGACATATATCTTATCATAAAGATATCAAAAAATATGCACCAGAATACCCTGATAGAAAGACTGTGTATCAAGATAATGTTTATATATCACCATCAAGTTCTAAGAAAATTTTTAAGTGGGATAAAGCCCCTTCACTTGAGGATCTAATTAAGCATGGCGAAGAGATAGAGTGGGCTGATGATAAAATGCAGCTTCTTGGTATGGGGGATGTTATTGCTGGTGGTATTTTAGATATAAATAGCAAGCACACTGAAGACTTAAATAATCATATAGATGAAGCGGCTAAACTTGCTCAAGATGCATATCATATTGGCTAGCCTTACTTAGTAAAAAAATCATTACCACGCAGCATTTGCATTGTATCATAAAGTGATAATCCAACTATATTAGAATATGAGCCTTGAATAAAAGAAATGTACGCTGCGGCCTGACCTTGGATGGCGTAGCCCCCAGCTTTGCCTTCCCATTCTTGGCTTTCAATATAGCTGTTAATTTCATTGGTGGATAAGCGTTTAAATTTTACAATCGTATCGCACAGGCGAGTTATTTCCTTGCCTTCATCGGTGATAATACATATCCCGCCATAGACATGATGCCTACGCCCTGACAGCAATTTTAAACATTTGCGCGCTTGGGTTTCGTTTTCGGCTTTAGGAAGAATGCGCCGACCTACTGCGACTACTGTATCGGCGGCTATTATGAATTTACCATTATTATTTATTGCGATAGCGCGCGCTTTTTCGCGTGCAAGCCTTAGTGCTAGATCCCTTGGGGCTTCATTTTTAAGTTCGGATTCGTCTATATCGGCAGGAATTATTTGCGCTGGATCTACGCCAATTTGCTTTAGCAAATCTATGCGCCTAGGTGATGCCGAGGCAAGGATTAATTCTTGATGCTTCATTTTTCAGGGGTTATTTCTCACGGAAAATAATACGACCTTTAGTTAAGTCGTAAGGTGTTATTTCAACAATAACAGTATCACCCTGTAGAACGCGGATACGGTTTTTACGCATTTTTCCAGCCATATGCGCCAATATTACATGCTCATTTTCTAGGGTTACGCGGAAAGTGGCGTTAGGCAATACTTCTGTTACTACGCCTGTAAATTCAATTAATTCTTCTTTTGCCATGGGCTTTTGTGTCTTTTTCTTTTAGGTAAAATAAAATGCTGCTTACTTATACTCTCAAATGCTTAAAAAGCAACGGTTTATAGGATTATTTTATTAGTCAGTGTCTTTATTAACCGCATTTCTAAAGGCTTCAATCCAGCTGTTTATTTCCTGAGAACGGGTTTTTTGGATAGAGCGATTTACAATTAATCGAGACGATACGTCTAGTATTTTTTCTATCTCAACCATTTTATTGGCTTTTAGGGTGCTGCCAGTTGATATAAGGTCAACAATATATTTCGCTAAGCCTAGGGCTGGGGCTATTTCCATCGCTCCGTTAAGTTTGATGCATTCTGTTTGAACGCCGCGCTGTGCAAAGTAACGAGCGGTAAGTGATGGATATTTTGTAGCTACGCGAATATGGCTCCATTTTGTAGGGTCATCATTTTCAGCGTCTTGAGTTGGCATAGCAACAGATAGGCGGCATTTACCAAGCCCTAGGTCGAGCGGTGCATATATTTGTGAATAATTAAATTCTTCGATTGCATCACTACCGACTACGCCAAGATGCGCGCCGCCATATGCAACAAAAGTCGCAACGTCAAAGGCTCTTACCCGTATAATATCAAGGCCATCATGATTAGTGGTAAAGCGCAATTTGCGGCTTTTATCATTACTGAAATCATCCTCTGGGATAATATCGCAAGAGTTAAGGAGCGGCATTAGCTCCTCTAATATGCGTCCCTTTGGAACGGCCAGAATTAGTTTTTGTTGTTTTTTATTTTCCATGGATAGATTTTTAACGTTAAAGATGCGCTATGCCAATAGTTTAATTATTAAATATTACAAAGATGGGAATGAAACGATCACGTTATTGTGATTTACGGGAGTTATTTGCAGTATATCGGTCACGGCGTCGCACTTGCTTATGATTAGTTGTTCAAGTGCGCTATGGTGAGCGTGCAGGTTTAGGTCATATATGCTGTTAAGTAGTTCTTTTGTGTGTTTTGCGGTTTGTATGGATATTGCGCCTGTTCTGCTGGTTTCATATCCCATAGCTTTTTCTGTGTTGTTCAGATTTTTATGGGCTTGTACTAAGTGGAGTAATTTAGCTTCTGCTGATGTATCATTTGTATTAAAGCTATAGGGGGTTTTGTTTATGTAATTCCTTTGGTAGGCAATTGTGAATGCTTTATCGCCTATTAAACCTATATAATCTCTGCTTTTACTATTACCGAAGGATAATGCAGTAATTGCAATGTTGGCAGCGTATAGATCATTTGATATTTGTTGATCTGCACCGTTACTGCCTAAATAATCACTTCCAAAAGCATTTAATATGGTGGTGCTGTAAGTGTTTCCATTTGATATTATCTTTTTTATAGATTCTGGGTGGAAGTTATCAGCAGTTATTTCTTCGAGCTCTTTTGCGTAGTGCGTGAGAAGTAGTAGGAATGCATTCTCTATTATAGTGGCTTCTTCTAGACCAGTTTCGGTCATGAAATTGTGATATGCGCTCAGTGCATCCTCGTACATATCCAGATCGCGGAGGAGCTCGAAGCTATCATTAAGAAGCTTTTCTTGGCGCTTATCTTCAAAAAGATGTTTGATCACAGTGTTTTTCATAACACATGTATGCGCGTATATTCCATAATAAGCAAGGAAATTCGTAATTGCGCTTAAATCATGCGATTTAAAACATCATTTTCTTTTTTGTCGAAAAAGCGGTGTTTTAGTGCTCCTGCGATATGTAGGGCGATAAATGCCAGTAATACATATGGGGCGTATTCATGGAATGTATGTACGAAGCCGCCAATATATTTATCTGTAGCCAGAAAATCAGGTAGTTTTATGCCGAAAAACTTAACGCTATGGCCGCCGATATCCGACATAATATAGCCAGATACAGGCACTACAAACATTCCGAAATATAGAATTGCATGGACTATATGAGCTGCTTTTTTCTCTTTTTCATCAATGGTACTCTGTAATGGTGGGATTTTTGTTTTGAAGCGCAATAGCACTCTGACTGCAAATAAAAATATGGCCAGCACGCCAAAAGACTTGTGCCAGCTGTAGAAGAAATATTTATTATCCGCGCTTTGGTCTAGGCCAGCCATATACCAACCTATGCCAATTAACCCTAGGATACATATAGCCATTAACCAGTGTATAACCCTAAGTGATATATGGTATTTTTCAGGATGATCTAGTTTTTCTGTATCTTGGTTCATGATATTACCCCTAGCAATCTCGTTTGATATTAGCGCCAACTCCGCCTAATTTACCAACTATATCCTCATATCCGCGCTCTAAATGATATATACGATTTACTGTGGTTTCGCCTTCTGCCACTAGGCCAGCTAGTACGAGAGCAACGCTAGCGCGAAGATCTGTCGCCATAACTTCTGCGCCTTTTAGGGTTTTAACGCCGCGCACTATGGATGAATTACTTTGCACAGCGATATTCGCGCCCATACGGTTAAGTTCAGGCACATGCATAAACCTATTCTCGAAAATATTCTCGGTTATCAGGCTTGCGCCATCAGCTATGCACATCATTGCCATAAATTGTGCCTGTAGGTCGGTTGGAAAGCCAGGGTAGGGTTCAGTCATTACATCAACCCCGCGAAGCGTTTCTGATTCTCTACATATGATGATATCACTGCCTTCTTGCTCGACCTCTATTCCTGCTTGGGAGAGATAGCCAAGGGCTGCGCTTAAATGTTCAATGCGTGCATTTTGTAAGCGTAATGTACCGCCCGTCATGCCTGCGGCCATTATATAAGTGCCTGTTTCTATGCGGTCAGGTAGGATGGAATGGCGCGCTCCCTTTAGCTCCTTGACTCCTTCGATACGTATCGTATCTGTTCCTAGGCCAGTAATCTTTGCGCCCATCTTTATTAAGCATTCGCCGAGATCAATAATCTCAGGTTCTCTTGCGGAGTTGGCTAGGGTGGTTACTCCATTTGCAAGAGTTGCGGCCATAAGCAGGTTCTCGGTTGCCCCTACTGATACTTTGGGGAATAGTATATTGGCACCTTGCAGGCCATTGGCAGGGGCTGTCGCATTGATATATCCATCTTCTAGTATTACTTTTGCGCCCATTTCCTCTAGTGCCTTGATATGCATATCTATGGGGCGGCCACCAATGGCGCAACCACCAGGAAGTGAAACCTTTGCTTCACCAAAGCGCGTAAGCAGTGGTCCAAGTACAAGAATGCTGCCGCGCATTTTGCGGACAATATCATAAGGGGCGGTGTAGGTTTTGATATTGCCAGCATTTATCGCCAGCAGTGATCCATCGCGTTTTGTAGTGCAGCCTAAATGCTCCAGCAGTTCAACTTGTGAATTCATATCGCGCAATGTATTTGGGCTATTTTCGAAATATATGGATTCATCCGTGAGCAGTGCAGCGCACATTAGTTTTAGGGCGCAGTTTTTTGCTCCACTAATGGTAATGGTGCCGTTAAGCTGATTTCCGCCAATGACTTTGATTTTATCCATAGATGAGGATTGTATTTGCGGGTTAATATATGACGTATCTTTCCCTAGTTTAAAGTCAGGGAATATAGTGTCTATGTTGATGGCTGTGTTTGTGCTCACAAATATATCTTTCTTTAATCTGTATATTGGCTGGTGGTGGT
>DAOWDF010000266.1 GCA_030639165.1 Alphaproteobacteria bacterium | reverse complement strand
TTTAGAATTATAATAACAGTATTTAGAGCAAACGGCGCTTAAATGTGGCTAGGCAAATAAGGCGAAGCGTATTTTAATACGTAAGCCACGAAACAACGCACAGCGTTGTTCGTATTTTTAAAAAGCTTAACGACGACCACAGTTAAACGAAGGAAGCTCTAATAACGATAAGCATCGCCTTTGAACGGCCCTTTAACATCAACGCCAATATAATCAGCCTGCTCTTGCGTTAACTTAGTCATCTTTGCGCCAACCTTATCAAGGTGAAGAGCTGCAACTTTTTCATCTAGCTTTTTCGGCAGAACATAAACTTTATTCTCATACTCACCATGGTTTTTCCAAAGCTCGATCTGCGCCAAAGTTTGGTTTGTAAATGATGCACTCATCACGAATGATGGGTGACCAGTTGCACAACCAAGATTAACTAGGCGACCTTCAGCAAGCAAGATAATACGCTTACCACTTGGGAAAGTAATCTCATCAACTTGTGGCTTGATATTAGTCCATTTCATGTTGCGCAAAGGCTCAACTTGGATTTCATTGTCAAAGTGACCGATATTACAAACAATAGCGCGGTCTTTCATCTCACGCATGTGATCCACTGTGATGATGTCTTTGTTACCAGTTGTCGTCACGAATATGTCAGAACGAGGCGCCGCATCTTCCATTGTTGTAACTTCATAACCATCCATCGCCGCCTGAAGCGCACAGATTGGGTCAACTTCAGTAACCATAACGCGCACACCTTGTGAAGATAGTGATTGAGCAGAACCCTTACCAACATCACCATAACCGCATACAGTTGCAACTTTACCAGCAAGCATAACATCAGTCGCACGGCGAATAGCATCAACCAATGATTCGCGACAACCATATTTATTATCGAACTTAGACTTAGTTACAGAATCATTCACGTTAATCGCAGGGGCATGCAAACGGCCTTCTTCCTGCATCTTATTCAAGAATAGAACGCCCGTAGTTGTTTCCTCTGAAATACCTTTGATATCAGCCATAAGCTCGGGATAATCATTATGGATCATCGCAGTTAAATCACCACCATCATCCAAAATCATATTTGGAACCCAGCCATTTGGCCCTTTGATAGTCTGATGAATACACCATTCTGCTTCCTCATTTGTTTCGCCTTTCCAAGCGAACGTAGGAATGCCAGCCGCAGCCATAGCCGCTGCTGCTTCATCTTGAGTTGAGAAGATATTACATGAGCTCCAACGAATTTCTGCGCCCAGCGCAATCAATGTCTCCATCAAAACAGCCGTTTGCACAGTCATATGAAGACAACCTGCAATGCGAGCACCTTTAAGTGGTTGGCTCTCTTTATATTCCGCGCGCGTAGACATTAATCCTGGCATTTCATCTTGCGCTAGGTCAATTTGCAAACGACCTGCATCTGCTAATGTGATGTCTTTAACTTTATAATCATTCTCTACTGCTTTTGGCTCTGCTGACATTTTATTCTCCTGTTAAGCGTGGCATTTTTGTTTTATTAATTATTCTCTGTTACAATCCGAAGACTTAAGCATTTTTTATTAACAAAACCAATGGTTATTTGATTATGGACACAAATTTTAATGAACAAACTAAAGAAAAAGAACGTCCTCGCTTTTTATATAAGCCAAATCCATTGGTGGAACGTGCTTTTCAAATATTGGAATTCAACGATAACGCAAATGACTACATACATGTGGGTGACTATACCCTTATTAATAAGGAAGAAACTCGCGAGATCACAGAAAAGAAAATTACAAACCTGATAACTCTGCTAAATGGCGGAAAAGACTTGATAAATCTCTCAAGTTTGACTGACAAACGCGTTTTATATACAATGGTACCAGAAGCACAAGCAGGAAAACAAACTAAGATAATCTTTAAAGATTACGATGGCTCCGGTGTTTCTCAAGACAATGCGGTATTTACAATAAGAAAGGGTGTATTAAAATGAGTGATTTAACAAGTGGTTTTTCAACCAGCGCAGAGCCTTTATCCCTAACAGGTATGATGGCAAAAGTATGTGGCGCAAATAGTGGCGAGCCTGCTGCCCTTAAGCTATCACTGGACGATACAAAATGGGACGATGTGCCTAGAATTTAATCTATATTTTTATAACAATCAATAATCAGCGGCCTGCATAGAGCCGCTTTTTTTATTGCCTAAACTAAATTCAAGATAACAACAAATTTTGCGCCAGTAATACTGCCAGAACTATCAATCTTATTCTCCGCATAAATAACGCCGTTATGCGCAGTAATAATCTGCTTACAAATAGATAGACCAAGCCCTGAGTGCCTACCATATTCCTCATGCTCTGGGCGCTCGGAATAAAAACGCTCGAATATCTTGCTCAGCTGCTTCTCTGGAACCCCTGCCCCATCATCTTCAATAGAAACGATAACCTGCGCACTTCTTACTTCTACGCTAATTTTAATCTCTGTTTCGGGCGGAGCAAAAGATAATGCGTTTACAATAATATTTTGAAAAACCTGAGTTAACCTGCTCTCACTACCCTGAATATCTATTGCACCAGAGTCAGTTAAATTCAGATTTATATCAACCCCATTAACCACCACTTGGTTGCTACTCTTCAACCCATCCCTATCTAGTGGATCCCTATATGCATCTAAAATACCCCTAAGAACATCCTGAAGATTAATTACACCAAAAACTTCACGCGACAGTTCCGCATCAAGACGCGATGCATTTGAGATATCGGTTATAAGTCGGTCAAGACGATCAATATCATGCCTGATAACATTCATAAGCTTATCACGGTCTTTTTTCTTACTAACAATAGCAACCGTCTCAACTGCACTTTTCAAGGATGTCAGGGGGTTCTTAATCTCATGAGACACATCTGCCGCAAATGACTCTATCGCATCCATCCTATCCCATAGAGCGTACGTCATATCCCGCAGCACAATAGAAAGCTCACCTATCTCATCATTACGATCGCTCATATCAGGAATATCACTAACCTTAAATTTCCCTGTGCGTACCCCTTCTGCAGCAGCAGCCAACTTCCGCAAAGGTCTGGCAATAACTCCTGATAAATATATGGACAATAATATAGTGATTAATAATGTAACCATGAATCTTTTTAATATATCAAACCAAGCTTCACCAAGATCTTCCTTAATGCCCTCATCATCACCAACCAACATCACAACGCCAGCAACTTCTGTCTCACTTAATATTGGCATAGCCGCAGTTAACACAATGTCACCATCTTCATCATGCCACGCCGATATACTTAATTTTTTCCGCTTTGCGTCAACAACATCAGAATAATCATTTGCATTATTTGAAGTAATATCAGGAAATAATCCAAGCTTATTATATTTAGGAAATAAAGATGCAACCCAAGCCGCCGTACTCTTCAGCATTTTAATACTATCGAGCTGATCTTCTCCCTCTTCTTCAAACACCTTAAAGATAGGAGCAATTTTATTTTGCTCTATTAGTATTTTTGAATCTGCGACTAAATTATCATTAGCATCAAAAATCAAAACACGCTTGTTAAGCGTTGCCCCAAGGCGAGACGAAAGAGTGATAGCCCTTGATGGAGATATAATGTAATCAGCGTCCAAAACCCCTTCTGTTACCGCAGCCGTAACCAAAAGTATTTCTGTTTCAAAACGTTCTAATTTTGATTCAATCAAAGATGAGTGGTACTGCCCAAGATAAACAACCCCTAAAATCAGGCCTATAAGTGCTATAAAATTAACCCCTATAATACGAAGGGTAAGCCCAGTTATACGTCGCTCTTTACCACCCCAATATAAATCAAATATACCGTCTATATCACCACGATGATTATATGTACGAAACCATCTACTACTCTTCTTTGTAGCGGTATCCGACTCCGTATAATGTTTCGATTTTGTCGAATTCTTCATCTATTTTCTTAAATTTCTTTCTTACGCGTTTAATATGCGAATCAATAGTACGATCATCAACATATATATTCTCACCATATGCCATATCAATCAACTGATCTCTATTACGAACATGTCCCGGACGCAGCGCCAAAGATTTCACCAGCAAATATTCTGTTACCGTCAAATTAAGTGGGTGCTTTTTCCACGAACATAAATGGCGAGAATCATCTAAAATCAAATGCCCATACTCAATAAAATCACTAGCATCAGAAGAAGAACCTTGCTCTGATAACATCAAGTCCCGCCGCCTTAACAACACTTTGATGCGTTCAATCAATAGACGTTGCGAGAATGGCTTTGTGATATAGTCATCCGCGCCCATCCTAAGACCTATAACCTGATCAACTTCACTATCCTTTGATGTCAGAAAAATCACAGGTACAGAGCTATCATCACGTAACTTTGACAGCACCTCGATTCCGTCCATTCTTGGCATTTTCACATCAAGAATAACCAAATCAGGCTCACCATCTAAAATAGCTTTAAGCCCAGCCTCACCATCATTAAAAGTTTCTACTGTGAACCCCTCTGCCTCCAGAGCCATAGAAACGGAGAGCAAGATATTACGGTCATCATCAACTAGGAAAATTTTATGTGTCATATCTTAAGTATCACAAAAAGTAACAACTTTATCAACGGCTTTGTACATATGCCAAAACTTCGCCAGCCAGATAAACAGAACCTGCTATCAATATTCTAGATAAAGATGTGTTTTTTGTTATATATTGCAGCGCACCAAGAAAATTATCATGCTCATACATAAACCCAATATCAGCATTAATATCACCCATTACTTGTGAATTAGGGTCAGACGATATGGGCACAATATGAAGCGCAGCTATATGCGGCAATAAAGGCGCAAGAAATGCATCGGCCTCTTTACTACTCAACATACCTACAATTAAATGTAGCGGCCTATCATCCTGCGCCTGCCATAACTTCAATTGCGCAGCCAATACTTCACCAGCACTATCATTATGGCCGCTATCAAGCCAAATTTCAGCGTCATAATCCAGCTCAGTAAGCTTTTGCAACCTCCCAGCCCAGCTAGCAGTTTTTAGGCCTTCAGCCATAGCTTCATACGAAACCTTAAGCTTATCCCTGATAGAAAATAATACCGCTAGCGCTACGCCAGCATTTTTAATTTGATGTTCACCTTTTAGCGAAGGCAACGGAAACTCATAGCTATCACCACCATAAGAGAACACAACACCATCATTTTGCTGCGCAATATTCCATTCATTGCCGCACAACAAAAGATCTGCACCAGAAGTTTTTGCTGCACCCTTAAGCACGTCAATAATCGCAGCATAATTGCCACTATTACCCTGATACCCTACTACACAAGGCACTTTTAGTTTCATTACACCTGCTTTTTCCGCAGCAATTCCCTCAATGGCATTACCCAGATAATCCATATGATCCATAGAAATGCGGTTTATAATAGTAGCTAACGGATTTTCTACTATATTTGTACAATCCAGCCGCCCACCAAGACCAACTTCTAAAAGTAATATATCCGCTGGATTATCCGCAAATGCCTTAAACCCAATAGCGCTTAATACTTCAAAAAACGAGATAGGTGCATATCCATTATACTCCAACGCTTGATCTATCAGCTCTTCCAGATATTCATCGCCTATATCCACGCCAGCAAGCACTATGCGCTCATTTACATTAATTAAATGCGGTGAAGTGTATATGTGGACACGCAATCCCTGCGCCTCCAATATGGCGCGCAGTATAGCGATGATAGAGCCCTTGCCATTTGTCCCCGCAACATGAATTACAGGCGGCAAGCTTTTATGAGGGTTTCCAAATTTTTCTAATAAATTCAGATAGTTTTCAGGTGACCAGTTAACTCTAGCCCGATCTTTCCTAAGATCAAAAATATGATTTAACTTGCCCTGTAGAGAAGAGTTACCATGCTTTAGATCGGCTTTATGCATTTAAATCATGCTGCTTCTTTAACATCATCAGCACCATCTTTTTGCATCAAAATACCAATGATATTCACAAGAGTATTCTTTATATCCTCACGTTTAACCACCATATCAACCATACCATGATCCAGCAAAAATTCAGCCGTTTGAAAGTTATCTGGCAATGTCTCGCGCACTGTCTCTTCGATTACTCTACGACCTGCAAAACAAATCATAGAGCCAGGCTCAGCAATATGAACATCACCAACCATGGCAAAAGAAGCACTAACCCCGCCAGTCGTTGGATCTGTCAAAATTACAATATATGGCAGCTTCGCATTTTTAACCATCTCCACAGCAATAATGCTGCGCGGCATTTGCATCAATGAGAGCATACCCTCTTGCATACGCGCACCGCCAGAAGCAGGCACAGTAATGAATGCAGCATTCTTCTCAACCGCCAGCTCAGCTGCCTTAACAATCGCCTCACCAACAACCATGCTCATAGAGCCGCCCATATAACGGAAATTAAATGCAGCAACAACCACATCCAAACCACCCATCTTACCGCTAGCAATAGTTATAGCTTCCTCAAGACCAGTTTTAGACTGTGCGTCCTTGATACGATCAACATATTTCTTGCTGTCTTTGAACTTCAGAGGATCAAGCGCAACCTTCGGCAAATCATGTTTTTCATACTCGCCGCCATCAAACATCATAGCCAAGCGATCAGCCACGCTCAGACGTAAATGATGCCCACAATGGTAACAAACATTATGCTTTATCGCGAGGTCACGGTGAAACAACATCCCCTCACAAGAGGTGCATTTCTGCCATAAATTATCTGGAACTTCCTTTTGCTCGCTGACAAAAGATCGAATGCGCGGAGGTATTAAACTTGAAATCCAGTTCATATTTATTCCTTAATTCTTATTTTATTATTACTTAAGAGCAACAGATAATGATTTAACCAAATCTATAACAGGCTCTATCTACCCGCCATTATTATCTATATCCTTAACTTTTTCAACTATCGCCGAACCGACAACAACCGCGTCACCAAATTTAGCCATAGCAGAAGCATCTTTAGGGGTTTTAATACCAAATCCTATCGCAATTGGCAAATCTGTCTTTGATTTTATCATATCAATATGCGGTTTTAACACATTAACATCAGCCTTAGCCGTCCCTGTAACGCCCGTAATCGACACATAATAAAGGAAACCACTAGCCCCTTCCAACACGACTGGCAAACGCTCAGCGTCCGTAGTCGGAGTAATAAGGCGGATCATATCCAGCCCGTATTTATCTGTATATTGACGGAGCGGAGTATCTTCCTCTGGCGGCAGATCGACGATAATCAAACCATCAACGCCAGCCTCACTTGCATCTTCCGCAAATTTCTCGAAGCCATAGATAAAAATCGGATTAGCATATCCCATCAAAATAATTGGCGTATGGCCATTACTTTTGCGAAAACTCCGCACCATCTCAAGCGTATTAACCATATTAGCGCCAGCATTGAGCGCTCGAATACCTGCATTTTGAATGGTAAGACCATCCGCAGCAGGGTCAGTGAACGGCATCCCGATCTCGATAATATCCGCGCCAGCGCTAGGCAAAGCTTTAAGAACAGCCAAACTGCTTTCAATACTTGGATCACCTGCCATAATAAAACTAACCAAAGCTGTTTTATTAACCGCCTTTAGCTCGGCAAATTTACTCCTAATCCTGCTCATAAATTAACACCTATACATACCAAAATTTCATGTACGCCCTCTTCAAAAAAGCGCTTACCATATACTTCGAAATCCGTTTCAAATTTCCTGTCTAAATCACTCTGCCAAACCGCCTGCCAAGTCTCAACCAAAGCCTTCGGCTGCTCTCCCGCCGCGCTCATCATAGCATAATCTGCTGACTGAACCCTAGCATGGTGCAAATGACCCGCCTTAGGTTCACCTTCAATCTTATAACCTATCGTCAAGCGATAAGGCTTCGTATGATCGCCCTCATAATCAGAATAAACCGCATAAATCACATCATCAACACGATTTTCAACCTCTTGCCCGATATTTTGCTTAAAAAACTCTTCCCAAAGCGCATTTATTTCCTCTGACGCCTTCTCATTATCAGTAACAATTGATAAACCTACAACCGAAAAACCCTCTAACTTTTCTAATCCTGCCTTCACCTCATATTCACTCATGATAGCTCCTTTTTAAAAAGAGTTTCTTTTCCTGTAATATTATTCATTTTTTATCATCAGATTTTGAATCGCTTGAATCACAATTACTATTTTTTAGAAATTTCTTTGTAATAGCTATTACGGCTGATCCTATAAACATTATACCGAATGTCATCATTATTTTGATAAATACATCATCACTTATAGATTCTGGAAACCATATTTTTGCCAAAACAACAAAACCTAAAATAGCTGTCATAAAAATAATATATAAAATAATCCAACGTGGTGGTTTAGACGAATTTTCCATTATTTATCTTTCTCTTAAATCTTAACGCCAAGTTTTTCTGCCACGGTAAAGATATCCTTATCTCCACGACCGCATAAATTCATCACCAATATATGATCGCTAGGCATATCTCCAGCTATTTTCGCCACATGCGCGAAAGCATGCGCTGGCTCAAGCGCAGGAATAATTCCCTCTAATCGAGTACAGAGCTGAAACGCATCCAGAGCCTCATCATCAGTAATAGAAACATAATCAACCCGCTTTTGATCAAACAGCCATGCATGTTCTGGCCCAATACCCGGATAATCCAAACCAGCAGAAATCGAGTGAGCCTCTTGTATCTGCCCATCTTCATTTTGCAGGAAATAGCTCTGCATTCCGTGAAGAATACCAGCTCGCCCGCCAGCTAAACTCGCCGCATGCAGATCGGTTCCAACGCCCTTGCCGCCAGCCTCTACGCCGATCATATTAACCGATTTATCATTCAAAAACGGATGGAACAAACCCATAGCATTAGATCCACCGCCAATAGCCGCAATCAGGGTATCTGGCAAACGCCCCTCGCGCTCCATCATTTGCTCTTTCAATTCCTTACCGATAACCGATTGAAAATCACGAACCATCATCGGGAAAGGGTGCGGCCCCCCGACTGTTCCGATCAAATAATAAGTATCATGAACATTGCTCACCCAATCGCGCATCGCTTCATTCATCGCGTCTTTAAGAGATGACGAGCCAGCAGTAACAGGAACAACTTCTGCGCCCAGAAGTTTCATACGAAATACGTTAGGAGATTGGCGCTCCACATCTTTCGCGCCCATAAATATAGTACAAGGAAGATCAAACAAAGCGCACACAGTCGCAGTCGCCACCCCGTGCTGCCCCGCGCCAGTCTCGGCAATGATACGAGTTTTACCCATGCGCATAGCCAGCAATACTTGGCCTATACAGTGATTAATTTTGTGCGCGCCCGTATGGTTCAGCTCATCGCGCTTGAAATAGATTTTTGCACCACCAAAT
>DAOWDF010000165.1 GCA_030639165.1 Alphaproteobacteria bacterium | reverse complement strand
TCATTTATGACATCAGAAAGGTTATCTTCCGTTTCCTCCCAATCTTTTTCCTCAACATAACTATGATAAAGCGATAAGGATGGCACAAGCAAAAGCCCACCGATAACAATAACGATGGCCAGCTCTATTAAAGAGAACCCTGATATGTTTATATTTTTACCTACGGTATTTCGCACTGCACTTCTCCACCTAATAGAATTCGTTTAACAATTCGCCCCGCCTCGCAAGGCTTAACATTTATCACAGTAGTATCAACCCGCATAGCCACACCTTCGATTACAGTCCCAACATTATTTGTTGCCGAGTTGCAAACAACCTGAGAATCGGAAAGCTTCATAACACCTTGTTTACCATACATACTATCATCCGCATCACATCTCATCTCCGATTTAGTGCCAGTAATTAATTCAGGATCAAAACATTTTTGGGTTGAAAAGTCATTAGGATCCAAACTATCGCATATACTATCTGAAATTATTCGACCCTCCGTACGCACATTACCAACAACATCAACGGCAATATCTAGTTCTATAGGCAAACCAGTATCTAAAATTGCAATAGAAGGCGTGCTTGTACCAACTCCAACCTTATTTGAAAAAGTTATTACATAGTCATCGGAATAAGTGGTGTTTTCAGGGTGCTGGAACCATAGAGCTTTATCAGGTGCCACTTGTAACAACGTTATATCATCAAACATTGTCACCCCTTCATTAGTCGAAAATGCATTAGCATCCTTTAGATCAGGGTTCCTATCAATAAAGAAAGTAACATCCCCTGGCCCAGTATCAATCCAGTTACAATTCTCGTTCTCATAACCATCCACAGCAGCATCACCACACGCAGCCAAAGCTACGCCATCTTTTGTATAACCACCACGGCCATTACTTCCTGTTGAATATAAAAAGAAATCCCCTACATCCGTATATTCCTCAGGTACGCCATCTGCCGTTCCCTCATATACTTCTTTAGGATGATCTACTACCAAAACTGTAATTTCACCATCATCATCAGCAAATGTTGCATTATTAGTTTGATACAATGTTACTGCGTACATAATTTTATTCCCCCAGAAATCCAGGGTTTTTTCCTGCTGCATCTTCATAGAAGCGAATGGAACAGCGCCAATAACAATTGCATTTGGACCATCACCACCTTTTTTACAAATACCGAGACCACTCGCCACCCATGTGCCTGAACACGCCGCAGCAGCAGAACAATCAACAGATTCACCGAACCCATCATCACCGTCCTTAAGCAGAAGGTTTGCCGGACAGGGATAAGAACCGTTACCAGACACTAAAAATTGATTTATAGCCGCCGACGAAACAGCCAGAGCAGATTTTGTTTCACCTACACTTCTGGATATAATATCTGTTTTAAAAGTCCGTATAAGTGGTGTAACTAGAAGACCTAACACTATCAATCCTATAGCCATCTCGATAAGAGATAGCCCCTCATCCCTACGTACAACTAAATTAATAGATGTCTTTGCAACTGACAGTATTTCCTTAAACATGACTACCAACATTCCATATTAGAGTTCAACCAATCTAAAATAGTACCATAAATTTAATTAAAATTTTATTAAAAATCTATTATTATACACCGTACTGTGGACAAGCATTCACGTTCGCAACAATCACATTAACCATAAAAAAGGCTATTCCACCGTCACAGATTTAGCCAGATTACGCGGTTGATCCACATCAGTGCCTTTAATAACCGCAACATGGTACGCGATTAACTGCACAGGAATTGCATATAATATAGGAGATGCAAACGGATCGGCCTCAGGAAGCTCAATGCTAGCATAAACCACATCCTTCAGCTTTTCGATACCCTTCGCATCAGAAAGAAGAATTATCTTACCTCCTCTCGCTGCCACCTCATTGATATTGCCCGCAGTTTTATCAAACAAATCATCTGATGGAGCAATCGCAATAACTGGAGTATTATCATCAATCAAAGCTATTGGCCCATGTTTAAGCTCTCCCGCAGCAGTAGCCTCCGCATGAATATAGGAAATTTCCTTGAGCTTCAGTGCCCCCTCAAGCGCTATAGGATACGATACGCCACGCCCCATATATAAAACATCATGAGCATTAGCTAGCTCATGAGATAGCTCCCTTATCGCTTCATCATGATTAAGAACCTCCAGCGCGCGCGAAGATATTTCCGATAAAGAATAAGATAAATCAGCAGCTTGAGCCTCGGAAATCGTTTCCTTACTTACCGCCAAAGCCAGCGCAAAGCAGGCTAACGAAACAAGCTGTGTCGTAAAGGCCTTGGTCGAGGCCACCCCTATTTCAGGGCCAGCATGTGTCTCCATTAATGCATCAGCCTCCCTTGCCATCGTACTTGTCTCCACATTAACAATAGCCAGTGTATGCTGCCCCTCACTCTTCGCATACTTAAGCGCTGCCAGAGTATCCGCCGTCTCCCCCGATTGAGAAATAACAATTGTAAGTCCGCCCTTTCTCAAAATCGGCTTCCTGTACCTAAACTCTGAGGCAATATCAATATTAACTGGAACTCTAGCAAGCTGCTCAATCCAGTATTCAGCAACCATACCCGCGTAGAACGAAGTCCCGCACGCTACGATATTAATTTCCTCCAAGGCATTGATCTCAAAAGGCAATTCAGGCAGAACTACCGTCCCCGTAACAGGGTGATAACAACTTTTCAGTGTTGCGCCGATAACTGTCGGCTGCTCATATATTTCTTTAAGCATATAATGGCGGTAATGCCCCTTAGCAGAGAGCATATCACCGACCGCAATATGC
>DAOWDF010000132.1 GCA_030639165.1 Alphaproteobacteria bacterium | reverse complement strand
CATCACCATATGTTTTATTCTGGTCATTAGCTGCCACTGTCAAAGAAGCTGCATCAACGGTCATCTCGCCATTAACGTAATCAACATTATAGTTACTTAAATCAGCAGTGCCACCGCTAGCGCCACTTATCGTGATTGTGTAAGGGCCGCCCGCGACATCGGCAGTGTTAACTGAACCTGTTGAAGCCAATGTAGCAGAAGCGAGTGTCTCACCACCTACTAGGCCGGATGTACCGAACTCATCGCCAGTGAAGCTGAATGTATCGCCGTAAGTTTTGCTCTGGTCATTAGCTGTTATGCTAAGATCAGCGGCAGTAACATCAAGAGAGCCATCAACATAAGAGATGGTGTAATTACCAGATGTTAAACCACTAGCAGAGATCACGTAGTTACCAACATTGGTCGCGCCTTGTGAGCTTCCACCATAAGCAACTGAGCCACCTAGAACCGCATCGCTCTCGCCATTTACAAAGCCTGAGAAACTAACGCCGTTACCATCAGAATAAGCTACGCTATCATAAACTTTACTGTCATCACTTGCGCTAACCGTTAGTGAGGCTGGGTCAACCGTCAATGAACCATCGCTATAGCTGATATTATAATTAGACAAGCCACTACCTGCTGCATTTGACGCTGTAATTGCATAATCACCAACATTCGCCGTATTAACCGAACCGCTAGATGCTAAATCCACAGACGCAATATTATCACTGAAAAATAGCTGGCCTGAATCAACTACATATTCGCTGCCGTTAAAGCTATAAGTATCACCATAAGTTTTAGTCTGATCAACTGCCATTAAAACGATATCTGCGGGTACAATCTGTAAATTACCAAGAACAAAACTAATATTATAAAGTCCTGAGCCATTAACTAAAAAACCAGTATCAAAAATGCTGTAGTCACCTACAAGCTCACCTATGATACGTGCAAGATCAACATTAAGAGTATCTCCGCCAGTTAGTGAACCACTTGAAATGCCCCATGTAAGTAAAGGATCTAGCGCGCCATAAATTTTAAGCTTATCATCAATTGTTACAATAATATCAGTAGCAATAGGATCGGCAACTACACAGCCCTGCCCTCCAGCAGCAAAACATACGCTATTTCCGCCGACTGTTTTTCCTTCAATAGTAATAGACCCGCCATTTTCATCTTCTACGAAGCTGTTTTGTGTATTACCGTAATCACCCTGCAATACAGCGCCATTCTGGTCAGTCAAAGTAATTCCTCCAATACTGGAAGAAGATGGGCTTGTCGTATCCATGGAAGTAGAGTTAGTATTAACATCACCAGATGTTCTACTTGAACCAGTACCAGCGGCGATAGCACGCAACAGCACATCGCCCCCCCCTGTGCCTAAAGCAGCATTATTATTGATACCGATATCACCACTAATCATCGTGATATCACCACCATTTGTAAATATGGTTGCTTTATTCTGCGTTATATTATCGCCAGCATAAAAATTAACATCTCCGCCTTCTGTGCGAATAAAGTTATTGGTAAAGCTGATCGTCCCCGTACCAGCTTTAAGCTCGGTAAAACCACCAATATCAGGAATATCAATTCCTGTGCCTTCTTCACCTGCTATAAGAGTAATACCTACGCCATATTCCTTCATATTAACATCAGTGCCAATAGTAATACTACTATTAGCAGCTAAGATCACATTACTAAGCGCAGAATTTATAGTTGCAACATCAATATCTGACGTTCCTGTTGCAGGTAATACTGCATCATATGCAAGCCCAGAAGTTGTAACATTGATATTATCTGGATCTAACAGCCAGTAACCTGCATCACCATTTGCAGCTAATGTATTAGCAACCGTTCCATTAACATCTATCACATCTTTGGATGAAGTCTCAATCAAGCCACCATTACCGCTTTCAGACCCGCCTCTTGCGTAATATTTACCACGAGAAGTTGTTTTAGCTTCTGACCAGATAATTATTTCTCCGCCATCGCCATTATCACCAGCATCTGCATAAAGCTCAGCTGTTTCTGTTATTTCAACATTATCAGCCTTAGCTAAATCACCTTTACCCTGATAATCTCCACCAATATTGATAGTTCCTCCATCAGCATTACCTTGGCCAGATACGTCCATAGTGCCGCTAACAGTAATATTAGCGCCAGCGCCAGTTAGAATAATTCGTCCATCAATATTTTGCAGTGAAGCCGCCTGAATATATCCATCACTATTAATAACGGACTCAACCACATTAGTAGCAGCAGCAGCCGTCATAATAACTTGTCCGCCATCAGCAATGATAGAACCATTATTTTCAGCGTAAAGTGTGCGAGTCTCACCTTCGCCAACAGGAGCATCTACAGCAAAAGAAACAAGACCGTCGCCATAAAAATCTACAACAAAAGTATCAGCAGCAGCCAATTGAACCTTCGCAAGGTTACCTTGGATCAAACCATTATTACGCACCGTTGGAGCAACTAAAGCAGCTAAACCAGATTCAGCAACTGTAATAGTTCCTTCATTTGAAACAACAGCATCTACATTACCTGCGCGATTAAAATTAAGCGCTCCTGTGCCATTATTAAAAGAGTCATCATCAATATCAGCAGAAGTAGCGATAAAGCCGGCCGTATCTATATTACCATTTGCGCCAATCAAAACCCCATTAGGATTAATAACAACAACGCGCCCATTGGCTATCAGATTACCATTAATGCTGCTGATCTGATTACTATTCACAACGCGGTTAAGAGCAATAGAGCCTGAATTTGGCTGATAAAATCGTGTAGTCTGACCTTCATCAATATCAAAGGATGACCATTCAATAAGCGTACGATCCGAAGATTGATGTATCTGAAGCTCGGAAGGCGTATCAGTAATCGTTGCAGAACCCCCAACGACATTTCCATCTGCAGGATTAGCAAAAACCATCCCAGACGTGCTAGCCATAATAGCCGCTGTTGAGCAACCATAAATGAAAACGTGACTACATATATTTAAGAGGTTTTTACCTTTTTTACGCAGCTTCCAACGGAATTCTTCTTTTACAGGTACACGCATCATGGCTAGTCTCCATCAATTCTTAACAAAACATTAATTTTTCGATATGAAGATCTTATACCAGACTATACAACAAAAAGCAAACTCTTATGCAAAAGGTATGCGTACCGTTATATTAGAAGCGCTTTAGAAGACTAAAAAATATTCTGAAATTATCATCACTATCAGAACTGACGACATGAGTTAAGGGCTTACCAATCTCAAGATAGCCTGAAATATCGCTTTCTAGATTAAAGCGAACCCCGACACCAGCAGAGGCCAAAGACTCACGAGATAGCTCTGCTACTACAGGATTTTTATTCCAAACTTTTCCAATATCGTAAAAACCATAGAACTGGTAATTTTTTATATATTCATGTTCTGCAAAATCACCATAACGAAGTTCAACAGCTCCAGCTAAACCGCTATCACCGGTAATTTCACCTGAATCAAAAGCTCTACCAAACTGGCCTCCACCAACAGAAAATTCTTCTGAAGCCAATAATGGCGTTGCGGAATATTGAGCATCACCAGACAATTGCACAGAAAGATTATCCGCTAGACTTTGAATTCTAGTTGCAGAAAGATTTGAACGAAGAAAATTATGCTGACCATTAGCTCTTGTGCGCCCTAGCCCGTTACTTGTTGAATCAAACCAATCAACACCCTTAGCAACCTCAAAATCAACTTGCGTTACACCAGCCAAAGAGTCAGTAAAATCAAAACTACCACCAGCGTGCAAATAACGCACCTTATCATCAGAAACCCTCACGCCCAAAATCTTGGACTTAGAGTTAATCGCCGTATAACCACCAATAAAATTAAGGTTATATTGTCTGCCGCGAATTAAAGGATGCATAATTTCGAAATCAAATAAACGTGAATTACCAACCACATCAAGTGGCTTTAATGTCCAACCAGGCTTTGTAAGAGTGACAGCATAACGCGCCTTAAACCTTGTTCCTTCACTGCCAATCTGCTCTTCATGGGATATATCAAAAAACCTAAGTTCATCCCTGTCTTTAGTTGCAATACTACGCAATGTCGTACGATCATGCCTTCCAAATAGCGAATTAAACGCCCCAACAACAGTTCCTCTGGTCTGACCTAAAAATCTTGAACCCCGATTATCAATGCTACCAGATCCTTCAAAATCATCCTGATCAATCGTAATTATTAATTTACCACCGCCCGGAGTAGTAGATTTCTGCAACACACTACGAGCCTTAATGCCTGGCAAATCATCTATAAGCAAAAGATAACGCTCAAGATCAGCAGAGTTAGAAGGCCCATCAGACCTGATCTTTTCTGCCAACTTCTGGATTAACCCCTGATCATCTTTAAATTCGCCAACCACCTCAACTTCGGTCAAACGCCCCTCGAGAGCCTCAAGGTGAACAACTCCACCTGTTATTTCCTGCGGCGCAAGAAATACACGGGAAAACATATAGCCATCTGCGCGATATTTTCTGGTGAGCGCGATAGACATAGCATTAAGATCTGCAAAAGAGACCTCCTTGCCTAGGTATTCCGCCAAAAGTAGTTCTATGTCAGCTTGAAGATAAACAGTTGATCCATCAAGAATGACATTCTGCAATGTAAATATCTTCTCCGCAGGAAAATCCTCATCTGCATGCTCCCCCTGAAGTGTAAATTGACTTTCCAGATTAGCAGGAGCACGGCGCTCTTCCTCAATATTCTGTATAATAACACTAGAATCAGCAGTAGATGGAACCGTCTGAGCCAACACATCATTAGCTAGTACCAAACTAACACCAGCTACAGCCAGCAACGATAATTTTAAACATCTATTCATAATAGCACCATATAATTTAAAGTTTATTTATTAAGGGTTTTTTATATATAAAACCCAAATATATCAATCCAATTAAAAGCTTAAACCACTAAGTTCAAGCATAAACAAAATGCATTATATAGATTGTTTTGTAAAATATCAATGAACTATAGTGAAATTATAGAAATACTGAATAAGGAACAGCCGCAGATCAGCTAGCAAGCCTTAAGTTCTTTAACGCCTCAGTCTAACCCTTGCTTACTGAATGCACTAATTAAAATCACCCTCAAGCACACCCTCCTCGCCTTCTGTCTTTGCAATAATTACCGCACAACAGCTGTCACTAAAAACATTTACAGAAGTTCGCATCATATCTAAAATGCGGTCTGTGACGAGAAGCATGCCTATACCTTCAAGAGGCAGCCCAATAACACCAAGAATAACAGTGATTGCAACAAGACTTGCCGCAGGAATGCCAGCTACGCCTACAGAGGTTAAAAGCGCCGTTACAACAACAATAAATTGGGTAGCAAAACTTAAATCCAAGCCATAAGCTTGGGCAATAAATATAGCGGCAACACATTCATAAAGCGCTGTTCCATCCATATTCACCGTAGCTCCAAGTGGCAGCACAAAAGAGGTGGTTTTGTTTGAAACTTTGGCATTTTTCTCCATACATTCCATAGTTATTGGCAGTGTTCCAGATGATGAAGCCGTGGAGAATGCAGTGAGGAGCGCCGGCATCATAGCCTTATAATGAAGTAACGGGTTATCAACGCGGCCAATAAACTTCAAGAGTAGCGGCAATATTATAAAAGCATGACATGCTAATGCTAAAAACACTGTGATAAAAAATAGTAGTAATGGCTGAAATGCATCAAAACCCGTGACTGTAATAGTTTTCGCCACCAGACCAAACACGCCTATCGGTGCAAATTTCATGACAAACATGGTGATTGCCATCATGGTTTCAAAGATACCCTGCCAAAAATTTGTTAGAGTTTGTTTATACTCTTCTTTTATACGCGACATAAAGAAACCAAATAGGATTCCGAAGCAAATAAGACCAAGCATCTGCCCTTCCGCGGCTGCCTTTACCACATTACTAGGAACCATTCTTAAGAAAACTGCTGTGATATCCCCTGCTCCACGGCCTTCTACGCGCTCTAATTGTGAGGATACGGCGCTAGGTGAACTTAAATTTAGCCGATCCCCTGCTGCCTCTCCATCAATTACCCCTGGTTGCATAACATTAACAAAAGCCAAACCAACTAATATAGCCAGTAAACTTGATAACATATAAAAACCAATGGTCTTGCCACCCATTCGGCCCAAACCTTCCTCATTACCAAGACCGCTTACACCGCAAATTATTGAGGAAAGAACAAGCGGGACAATAAGCATTTTTAGAGCGTTAAGGAAAAGTGTGCCGATAAAATCAAAAATATCGTAAAATGCAATGCCAAGGATGGCAGTTTCTTTATCAATTACAGATCCAATAGTTGCAGCAGCAACGATGGCAATAAGAATTTGCCAATGCAATTTTAATTCCATATTACTTAACCTCATGTCTTTCTGATAGATATTCTCATATATTCAGCTTTAATCAAAACTTTTTTCATGGGAGCTTACGCAGCAGCATTGCGCATAATCAGGTAAATCATGCAATTAACGAGAATAGCTAGCTCTTACCTACGCACACTGCCTGTAAAATTGCTGGTATCAGTATATTTTAGTTAGATATCAATTCAATTATAAACGTCATAAACTGAAACGAATATTGCTAAATATATAATTATGCGGAAGTCTTTTATATATGGCATTTTTAGCCTTATATTACTTTTGTTATTCTCGAGTTCAGCAGCATGGGCAGATTGCAGTTAGTTAGGCCTTGCAAATCCACTAAAAGGATAGCTCCAACATAAATTCAATATATTTGGTTATGTGCTTGATTTGATTTATCGGGATAGGAGGGGGAGCGTTAAGGTAGGGTAATTATACGCTGGAAATGATCCAATTGAGATTTGTCGCCATGGCTTTTTAAATCATAGTGAGCAAAAAGCCTTATATTGTCAGCACGCTTTAAAAATAAAGTGTTAGTTTTCAGCTAGTAACCCAAAACCTGCAATCTCTATAAAAATCATTTCCAGATATAACTCTCCAATATTATGTTTGTTTAAGTATTGATCACGTAAATTATAACTCGTCAGTTCTATTCTTTTCTTTTGCTCTTACGTTCTTTTGCTTTTTCTACACGATCACTGCGGCGTTCCTTAACATTTTCTCTATGCTCTTCGCGCTTTTCTTGCACATCTTCTCGTCGCTCTTGAACGTTTTCCTTATGCTCGGCGCGTCTTTCTTCAATCTCCTCAACATGCTCTTGGATATCTTCGCGGTGCTCTTGAACATCCTCCTTATGTTCAGCGCGCATTTCCTTCATCTCTTCAACATGCTCTTCATAATCTTCGCGCCTTTCCTGCCTGTTTTCACGATGTTCCTGAACGTTTTCCTTATGATCCTGAACATTTTCCTTATGCTCAGCCCGTCTTTCTTGACGGTCTTTTGCGTTCGCAGTATTTACTGATAATGATAGAACTAATGCGCTTGATAGCATTGTTGTGAATAAAAACTTTTTCATTGATAGATCCCCTTAATTGATATTCTTGCAATCGTATATTGTACATGAGTAATGGTTAACAAACCCTATAACTAATTTATCATATTTCTTGACCAATCTGAAAGTGATAGCTAGGTTATGCCTATGAGTAATATACAAAATAATGAGAGCATAACTCTCGCAGAGGTTACAGACCTCTATAACCGCCCATTGCTTGATTTAGTATATGACGCGGCGGGCGTTCACCGCGCCAACCATACTCCAAATGAAATGCAGATGTGTACGCTGCTTTCGATTAAAACTGGAGGCTGTACCGAAGATTGCGGCTATTGCTCGCAGAGCTTGCATAATGATGCAGAGCTGGAAAAAGAAGTTCTACTTAAAACAGAAGAAGTGCTTGATCAGGCGCGCAAAGCCAAAGAAAGCGGATCAACCAGATTTTGTATGGGCGCGGCATGGCCAAAAGTACTGGACGGGCGCGCATTTGATCGAGTTTGCGATATGGTGCAGGGCGTTACCGATATGGGCATGGAGGCGTGCGTTACTCTTGGAATGTTGAGCGAGCCACAAGCAGTGCGCCTGAAGGAGGCTGGACTAAAAGCCTATAATCACAACCTTGACACTTCCCGTGAGTTCTATGACAAGGTGGTTAGTACACGCAACTATGATGATCGCCTTGATACCCTTAAAAATGTTGCCAAAGCAGGGATAGCTTCTTGTTGTGGCGGAATATTAGGGCTGGGCGAGAGCGATGATGACCGCATCTCCCTGCTTCACACTCTAGCAAATCTCAATCCACAACCTGAAAGCGTGCCGATAAACATGCTTGTACCGGTTGAGGGAACGCCGATGGCTGAAAATGAGATGCTGGACATTTTTGACTGGATTAGAGCAATTGCTGTTGCGCGTATTTTGATGCCAAAAGCTATGGTAAGGCTTTCTGCTGGTCGTTTAACGATTTCAAAAGAAGCACAAGCTATGGCATTTATGGCAGGGGCAAATGCAATTTTCACTGGTGAAAAGCTGCTTACCACTCCCAATCCTGAAAAAGATGCAGATTATGAATTGCTAGGAAAGTTAGGCATAAAGCCACGCGCTCCGTTTAAAGATGAAGATAATAAAAAAGTGGCTTAATTATTTATTTATTTATTTTGAATGCCAGATATAAAATTATCAATCAGGTAATTAGCTAAATCAAGTGAGCTCTCGTTACTAACAAGAGTCATCTTATTGGTTTCATCCATAAAGCAAATACCATGCACTGATGACCAGAGCACTCGTGCGGCAGTTATTTTTTCGCTTGATTTATCAGATGCGAATAACGGGGCAAGCAGCTTCTCAAGCGGTGTAAAAAGATTTTTTACTTTATCGCTATACCACTCGGGTGCGTCCTCACCTTGTGGAAGTGTATGATTAAATATCATAAGCCATAGCTGTTTATTATCTTTGGCAAACTTTATATATTCTTCTGCCATTATTTTAATATTATCCGATACTGACGCTTTTTTAGAATAGAGAGCTGGATTGGAAAGTTTTCGTGATAAATCATCAAGCGTTTGCTCGCTCAAGCTAAAATATAATCCATCCATAGACCCAAAAATATTGTAAAT
>DAOWDF010000254.1 GCA_030639165.1 Alphaproteobacteria bacterium | reverse complement strand
GAGATTCTCAGTGAGTGAGTAAGGCAAAGCCAAACGCTGCATCGCCGCTGTAGCGGGGCATAGCGCACAATATTCTCATGAAGGGGTGTAAAGGCAGACTTAATGGCGGAGAGACGGGGATTCGAACCCCGGAAGGGCTATAAACCCTTGCTGGTTTTCAAGACCAGTGCATTCAACCGCTCTGCCATCTCTCCAGCTAATCGGTTTTTATATTAGTGGTTCATTTTCTAGCTAATTTTAGGTATGTTTGTCTATAGGTAATATTAAAAAAATCAGAGTTTTATCAAAATGTTTTTCTCCCAGCTTATTATTGGCGCAGTATTAATCTGCATAACTGTTATAATACAGGCGGTTACACTAGATTATTTGATTTGTTGTATTGATAGATCAAAAAACACTGCTCGCCTGATGTTTAAGCGCTATTGGAAAATACCTTTACTAGTAAGCGCAGTATTAGGGGTGTTTTTATCTATTATCATGCAAATTTGGATTTGGGCGCTATTTTATCTATTTGTTGGGGTGCTGCCAGATTTTGAAGAATCACTGTATTTTTCTACAACTACATTTACGACTGTTGGTTATGGAGATGTCTTCCTTGGCAAAGATTGGCGGCTTGTGAGTGCTTTTCAATCTGCAAACGGATTTATCTTGTTTGGTTGGGGTACTGCCTTTATCTTTGAGGTGATGTCAAAACTATATGAAGATGATTCTAATGAAGAATAAAAATCTAACTATTCTATTTATTTCCGCGTTTATATTTTGCCCCTTAACCGCGATGGCCAATGTTGAATTTGATGCATGGCTAACTAATTTCAAGAATGAAGCGGTTAGTGTCGGTATCTCCGAAAATACAGTTAATAAAGCCATGAACGGCGTTACTCCGATAGAGCGCATTATTGAGCTAGATCGTAAGCAGCCTGAAGGCAGCATTACTTTTGCTAAATATAAAAAAAATGTCATTAATAATGCGAGGATAGCGCAGGGTCGCAGGCTCTATAAAAAGCATCGGGCTTTGCTAGATAATACAGCCAAAAAATACGGTGTTCCTGCGCAATATATAGTGGCGCTATGGGGGATTGAAACTAGCTACGGCAATAATACTGGCGGGTTTAAAGTAGTGCAAGCCCTAGCAACCTTAGCCTATGACGGACGGCGTAGCGACTTTTTCCGAGCAGAGCTTATAAACGCGCTTGAAATACTCGATGCTGGGCATATATCACATGATAAAATGAAGGGTTCATGGGCAGGGGCCATGGGGCAAAACCAGTTTATGCCATCAAGCTTTCATAAGTTCGCCATAGATGGCAATGCAGATGGTAAGCGTAATATCTGGACAAGCCTTCCCGATGTCTTTGCGTCTACAGCGAATTACTTGCAGCAAAGCGGCTGGGTAGAGGATGAGCGATGGGGCAGGCGAGTTGTAATTCCTGAATCTTTCTCAAAGAATGATTTTGACCTGAGTATTGTGCGAGACTTATCAGCATGGAAAAAGCTGGGTGTAACACTTCCTAATGGTCGAGCTATTCCTGTAGTGGAAGGCATGTCAGCTAAAATTGTTCTTCCAGATGAGTTTGGAGGAGATGCATATTTAGTGTATAATAACTATGGTGTCATTATGAAGTGGAATAAATCCACATATTTTGCAACTTCAGTCGGTCTTCTCGCAGACCAAATTTCTCAGTAAAAGTAATCTATAAAATAATCTATATAGGGTCTCTAAAACATGAATTTTAAATTTATATTGTTATCAATGCTTATTCTTCCTTTACTGGGTGGTTGCGCACAAATAGAGCTAGCATCACATTTCGGTAAACAAGCTGTTAATGGTCATAGTAAAGGCTCATATAAGGTTGGCTCTCCATATAGGATTAAAGGCAAAAAATATTACCCTAAAGTTGATTACGATTATAATAAAAAGGGCGTTGCTTCATGGTACGGCCCTGGTTTTCATGGCAAGCAAACGGCTAATGGTGAAATTTATGATCAAAATGCACTAACAGCAGCTCATAAAACTCTACCACTACCTAGTATTGTAAAAGTGACAAACCTTAGGAATGGTAAGTCGCTGATTGTACGCGTTAATGATCGAGGGCCTTATGCGCATGGCCGTATTATAGACATGTCAAAACGTGGAGCAGAACTTTTAGGGTTTAAGAACCAAGGTACTACCAAGGTTAGGGTTGAAGTGCTTGAGGCTGAAAGCCGTAAGGTTGCACTAGCCGCGCAAAATGGGCGCAGCACCAGAAATATGGAAGTCGCAATGAATAAGCGTTCATATAAGCCTCAAACCTATAAGGCTGCGACTAATAAGGTGCCTAAAGTAAAAGCTGTAAGAGCAGCAAAAGTCCTTACTTCTGTACCAAGATTACCTGCCAAGCGTCTATTTGTGCAGATGGGCTCATTTTCCACGCGTGAGGCCGCAATGAAGTATGCTAGCTCACTCGATAGCTATGGGCGTGCATTAATACAGCCAGCTACTGTTGATGGCGTAACTTATTTTCGTGTTCGCTTGCCTGCTATAAATACGGCTAACGCCGATACTTTACTAAGGCAAGTTTCTAATGGCGGTTATAAAACTGCGCGGATAGTAGTGGATTAATTTAACTAGTCATGCTTGTATATGGACGGCTATGGTTATAATAGCTGTTGTAACGAAAACAGGCTTGTATGATGAAAAAACAGTTATATTTAGTACTTATATTATGTGCATATATTCTAGCTCCAAGTATATCTTTTGCAGCAGTCGTACTTGAGACTAAGGCTGAACAGGCTATTGTAATTGATTACAATACTGGCAGTGTCCTTTTCGAGAAAAATGCAGATAAGCAAATGCCTACCTCTTCAATGAGCAAAGTCATGACCATGTATATGGTTTTTGAGGCATTGAAAGACGGCCGTATTTCTCTTGATGATACATTTAAAGTTAGTGAAAAAGCATGGCGCAAGGGCGGATCTAAAATGTTTGTGCCTGTTGGCAAGCAAGTTAAAATAGAAGACCTTATTCGCGGCGTGATTATTCAATCTGGCAATGACGCAACAATAGTTTTGGCAGAAGGTTTGGCTGGCAATGAAGATAACTTTGCAAATTCATTAAATACAAAAGCGCTCGAGCTAGGTATGAATAATAGTCATTTTATGAATGCAAGTGGTTGGCCTGATCCAGATCATTATTCAACTGCGCGTGATTTAGCGACTTTGGCTAAAGCTATGATCAGTAATTTCCCTGAACATTATGGATATTACTCTGAAAAAGAATTTACCTATAGCGATATAACTCAAGCAAACCGTAACCCATTATTATACAAGAATATTGGCGCGGACGGCCTTAAAACTGGACATACTGAAATTGGTGGTTATGGCTTGATAGGTACTGGTGTTAAAGATGGCAGAAGGGTAATCATTGTTATTAACGGCTTGGCATCAGAAAAAGATCGAGTTGATGAGTCCACAAAAATTCTACAGTGGGGTTTGAATGAGTTCAGAGCCATTACGTTATTTGAAAATAGACAAAACCTAGAACATGCTGATGTTTATTTAGGTAAATCAGGCACTGTAGGGCTAGTTGCAGAAGAAGCCGTTAGCCTAACTATAGCTAAATCTTTGGAGAAGGATTTAGATGTATCAGTAAGTT
>DAOWDF010000148.1 GCA_030639165.1 Alphaproteobacteria bacterium | reverse complement strand
TTGGAATATTAGGGTTTTGATCGTTAATTGAAGCACCTAACATGCTAACAAATGCGAAGGCTAGTACAAACATAATTAATCTCTTTCGTTTTGGTTAAGTTAATTAAGTTATATAACATCCGTTTATTAAAGTAAAGCTTTATTTGTAATTAAATGTAATTTTATGGTTTTTGTGGGAATACCACATCATATGCATTTGGATACAATGATGGCAAATCCCTTAGTTTTTGCCTGTAGGTAACCCACTCATCCATTTTATCCGCGCTCATAATTGCGTCATTCAACTGCGTCCAGTCGCTATCCTTTAGCATTTTATCGCGCTTACGCCTCAGGTTTCTCAGTCTCCTATTCGGCATTTTTTGATTAAAATCTAATTCTTCTGCATTACGCTCATCTTTTTCTTCTTGGGTTAGTTCTATTAACTTGCCGTCCATCATTCTAAACATACTTAATTCCACCCATATAATGTAAATTTTCCAGATATATTACCAGTTGTCGCTAATATCCTAATAGTGTCAATTGGATTGGTATTACCAGCGCTTGACCCATAAACACCGCCGCCTATAGCCCTGTGAGTAACAATCGCGTTTTCATGGGTGGTTTTCCATTCTATATTGGTATATCGAGCGGTGTTGTGGATATCGTGCAGCTCAATAGACCCGCCCAAAGAAGCGTCCGCGTCATTCGTTACCAATCCACGGCCTACACTGGTTGCTGATATAATAAACTTAGTATCAGCAATATTATTCGTGGATGAATTTGCAAGCCCAGTAGTTGATCCAGAATCAGCCGTTTCTTGTGTTGAATACCTATATTGAGCATCTGATTTTATGACCCCCGCAATTCCTATCCTTAGTGTTATATCGGTTGCAGATGCAGTGACTACGGATTCCATTTTCACTAGGTATTTACTAAATCTAGCATTTAAGTCAGTTACTCCAAAATCTACACTAGTAACTCCAGACGCAATTTGCTCTCTAATTTTTACTATAGCGCCAGATTTTTCAAACGAGTTGTTACTACTATATATAATATTGCTTACGCTATTGTTATAAACGTCGCCCACGTATCGCCATGAGTGATAAGGGTGATAATAGCCCTTTAAATCAGATAACCGATCATATGGGCGCTCTGTTGCTATCTTTGGTGCGCCCTGTTCCGTGATATAGAGATAATAAGTTGTGCTTGCGGCTTCCGTTAATCCGCTTTCCAGATCGGTTGTAATATCCCAGTCCAAAGGCGCTGCATTATATGTGTTTGTTTGCGCGTAAACCGATATAACATTCTTTCCTGCATTTGATCGCGCCTTTGTAACGCTTTCAACTTCAATTTCTATTGATGAGATGTCAGAAAATGCCCTAGTGAAATCAAAGCTACGTGTTGCAACTGCGTTTGTGCCGTCAACAACCACTAAGCCAACAGGGATACGATCAACTTCCTGATATGCTGCGCCGTCGTAACGCTTCCATAGGCGACTAACCAAATCAAACCAGTAGTCATCAGTAACAGGGCTTGATGGCTCTGTAGTGTTGTATATAGGCGATGTATAAGTGACATCAACCGTTACACCATCCGCATCCATAAAGACCCATCCAAGTGACATAATTGTTAGTGTATCATTGTTAGATTTAACCTCGCGCACAATCGGAGCGCCTGAGCTATCAAAGAAGTATCCGCGCTTAATGTGGCGTAATGTCGTGGCATCTTCAACATACGCAAGCATATATTCAGCTGTGCCCTTCAAGCAAATATATTCGCCTATTCTATCTGATATTTCAGTGCCAACCGTATCAATAGATATCGGGTCGCTTTCATGCTCACCAGTGTATTTTGTGGAAGCCGCGCCCGCTAATTGTGTATCATTAACTAGGCATGTGTTATTAGCAGCAGGGGCAACCGTCAATGATGAAACCGCTATATCGCTAGCGACCACAATACTGGTGGTATTGGCTGTTATTGCAAGATTTGTTGTGGTGGCGAGTATTGTCATGCTCGCACCTGCCCCGCTTGCGCGTAAAAAGTCAGGCTGCCCGCTACCCGTTCTTGTCGCGCCAGAAACAATAGCGTTAGTCGCATCAATGCCCGCGCCCGATGCGTCAGGGTCAAATAAAGTGCCGTTTATAATGATGTTATTGCTGTATATATTTTTCCATTGAGTAGCCGCAGAACCAAGGCTATGCGCGGAATCCTCAATAGCCCCAGAAGATGCATTGCGCGGGTAAAAATCACCTGTATTGGATGTAAAATATTGATTTACGTCATCAACACTAATTAGGTTGGGCGCTGTAATATTATTTAAGGTATTAGTTCCCATTAAAAGTATCCTTCATGTGTTTCTTTGCCAGTGCGTCGCAATCTTAATCTAGTGAGCATCTTTTTTGGAAGCTCTTCTATGGCCGTCACTTTCCATTTTTCTTTAGGCAAAATACGCGTCATGCCAGCAGTTAATGCGTAGTGGCTAATGCCATATTCAGCTTGCCCATACATTGATATAAGATCATCCCTATGATCAGCAGCAGCCCTGTAACTATAATCTATTTTAACGATATCTAAAAGGTCAATAGTTTGGATATCTTTTGTCAGCACGTCAATTTCAAACTCATCTTTAGGAACGTGAAATTCTGACAATATCTGGTTAGCTATCAATTCCTCCTTATCAAGATCGGTTATAAAGCTGAATGATATTGATTTTTGCCTAAATCCGTATTCAGTAACCCATGCTTCATTGGTTGCAATCGTATCAGAATTAACCTTGATAGAATTAAACGAGCGTTGCATGCCGTTATTTTTGTTCTTGATTTTCAGTATATTCTCACGGCCATATAAATCACCACCACCAAATAATTCAAATACATTCGCGCTTTCTTCACGCGCCTTCACGTGTATAACATCCGAATTGTCTACGTACAAAATGGAGTTAGAAGCTAATAACAAATCATCTAGCGCGGATTTTGCATTGATATTAGAAAATACCTCACCAACATCAATAGCTATATCTAAATCAACATTAACATTGCTTGCTGAATAAGTGAGCGTGCTGGTTATTTCTGGCACATTAAGCACTTTTTTAATTGCCGTGGAAAATAAATCACCATCAACTATTGAGCCAGCAGGAACTTTCACTTGTCTGAAAATGGAATCTAGGGATAGAACCTTAAATCTAACCGTGCTTTTTTCTATATCTTCACGCGTTGCATCATCATTTAAAAGCCCCTTAAACCGTGTAGAGCTTGTGCCATCCTCTTCATAAAATAATATTTCAATTTTACACCTGTCACGGCTAAATTTGAATATACTTTGCGCATCGTGCGACCCGTTAAATTTACGATCAAAATTTATGGCATTTAATGTGATATCGCCAAACGTAAATACACCTATATCGTAATCACCATTATCAATTTCACGCTTGATCGTGCCTAATGAGTTAATCCAATCGGTCAAATCAACATCTTTAGTAACATCAACCGTTGAGCCATACACATTTAAGCTAATAAGTGGTGTGAACAATACCCTGTAATTTCTGAATGGATAAACGCCAGCCATTTAATTAAACAACCTCCACAAAGCTATATGATTGATTGACCCCTACCGTATATATATTTTTATCGTGGCTGTTTTTTAATGCCTTATCTATTTGCATGTTGTAAAGGTTTTCAATCAAGAATCCGCGTTGTTTTAACCTAAATTGATCGGGCAACCCGCCGCATATCCACACTAAAAAATATTCTTCTCTTTCGTGTAAATCATCTAGTAAGTCAATGTCATTTTGAATACCGTAGCGCTTTAATTCAAGCTTAAATGCTGCGCTCTCGTACCCTTTTTGAATATGCCCGCGCCCTGATATGGACTTTTGCTTTTTACTGTTACGATCAATACTTAATCCCTTTAATTGCGGATATCCTTCTAACGTGCCAAGCTCATTCGTCACTATAAATTGCGTTAAGAACTTTTCCGCGTCCACAATTTGAGTAGTATCAATAGTTAATATAATCGTATCAGTAGTAACCGCGCTAAACTCGAAATATGCTGTATTACGCGCAAATCCTGTTACGTTAATATTATTAGCTGAATAACTATCAAGGCCTATGACGTTCGTAAAATCCAATGACGCGCCATATTTAACCTGAAAATTCTTGAAGTTATGATCTATCAAAAACAGGCGGCTGAATGATACTGCGCTCGGTAACGTCACTGTGTAAGTTTCAGTGGTTAGATCATCAGACCCATTGCTTTCCCATTTGAACACATTGTTCGTGCCAAGTGGTAAATTCTGATCGCTAGTATTGCTTGAAGCCACCGCGCTAGCATTGTTAACAAATAAACTATAGCTTGCATCATAGAAGCTTATTCCGCCTGTAATACTCATTCTAAACTCCTAACGCGCTATCTTCACGCTGCCCCGCCGTAATAAATCGAGCAGCATCATCAGTTAAACTTATCTCAACTTGAACATTTTGGCCACCACCAAAACCACCTAATCCACCTTCGCCAAACTCACCCTCAAAATCAGTTGATAATGGGTTAAGTTTAGACGGGACAATTGCCTCGCCTTTAGCTAACAAAAACGGTTCTGTATCGCGCCCGAATACGCCACCATGAACCATACCACCATCAGCCGCGCCCGATATCGTTGCTACATTAGCCAAACCAGCCGCAACAGTAGCAGCCGCAACACCATAACTATATGGCGCTGGATAATCTGCTAATGCTCGCGTAGCCCCTGTGTATGTGAACTGTATGGATTCTGATATACGCATTGCCTTATCAGCAATAGCAGCGGCCTGTCCTATTGCTGTTTTCTTATCGAATAATTCAGTTGTGCTTGCTATTAGGCTCGCAGTTACTTCTTGGCCTGTTTTTATCTTGGCTTTTGCGAATGCTTTATCGGCTTTATCTTCGTCCTTAGTTCCTTTGGCTTTATTTTTAAGTCGTTCAGCTTCCTTAAGATCAACTAATGATGTAAATTCATCTTCAAGTTCACGCTTACCAGATAACCGCTCATTTAATCGCTCTAAATCTTCTTCAAATTGCTCTTGCTCTAATTCAAGTTTAGCTTCGCGCTTTTCAGTTTCACGCTCAAGTTTACGCTCTTCAATTTCAATTTCATTAGCTTCTTTTGCAAGTAATGAATTTAAAGATGCTTCCTCATCAGCGGTTCTATTCTCGTTATCCAATAGATTAGCTAGTATTGCACGATCTCTTTTGCGCGTTTCCGTTTCTATATCCGCTTGCTCTTTTTTAATTAGCGATTGCAAGTGCTGTTCTTCGCTCGCTGTACGGTTTTCATTATCTAATAATGCGGATATTTCTGCGCGGGTTTTGTTGGCTTCAAATGCTTTTTGTTCCGCTTCTTCTTTTGCCTGTATAGCTTCAAAATCGGCTTTCTGGCCGTCCTGTTGTTGCTTCAACTCTTCGTCTTTAAGTTTTTTCTTGCGCTCAATATTTGCTTTAAATGCCTCATATTCACGCTCACCAGAAGCTAAATCAAGTGGCTTTGATTTAGTGTCTATATTTGTGACAACATTATTTTCAATATCACCAAAACCCAAACTTGCCTTTATGGCATCGCCTGTCTTTTTAAACTTATTGTTAATATTATCCGCCACGCTAACCGCAGCGTTTCCGAACTCCCACAACTTTAAAACCAAAAAGCCTATACCGTCAGTAATTGCGCTAAATCCTACAATTAGAGTATCGAGAGTTTCTAATAATAATTTCAAAGCTGGTATGACAAAATCTTTAATAACTGGAGCAAGATCAGATAAAAGATTAGTGCTATCCGTAACAACTGGATTAAATTCTTTTCCAATGTCACGTGCTATTTCATTGTATCTTTGTTTAGCTTGATTTAATCGGCCTTGTGTAGTGTCAAGCTGGACTGCAAGCTCTTTTTGTGCGGCGGTGTTGCTATCATAAGCATCTTTACCCCTCAATAACGCATCACGAACCACATCCGATCCAGCAGCAAGCTTTTGGAATGTCGGCTTCATTCGCAAGCCCTGCAAATTAAACGCCTTTAACGTGTCATCAGTGCTTAACCCCTGCTTTTCCATACGTGCGAGGCCGTCAATGAATTGCTGGAATACAACCGTTGCGTCTTTGCCGAAAGATTCTTTTAATTGATCGGCTGTTTGCCCTGTGACTTCTTGCAACACCTCAAGTTCTTCACCACCACCACGAATAGCATCACGAATACCGCCCATAGCTAATGTTATGGCTGTTCTAGCAAGTTCCGGTGGTACTTTAAGCTCTGAGAATGCCGCCGCTAATGATAGTGCTTGTGTTGCCGTTATCCCAAATATTGAACCCGCACCCGCTATTTCCGACGCTGTAAATACAATATTATCTTCTAGGGTTGCAAAATTATTACCAAGATCGACGATAACGGAGCTAATTCTATCTATATTTCCGAAATCTTCATTTGATAAACCAACTAATTGAGCGATTGCAATTGCGCCAGTTTCACCAGCTATATTCGTAGTTTTTTCAAGCGTTGCCATTGCTTTTGTAAATTTAACAATATTAGGTGTGCCAGTTATTCCCATTTGACCAGCAGATTGAGCAAGCGTTAATAGTGCATTTGTGGATATACCGCTAGCTTTTGAGATTTCCGTTATCTCATCCCCTAGTTTTTCAAGGTCATCACCTACGATATTTGTTGTCTTGGATACACCTGCCAAGCCCTGCTCAAAGTCAGCAAATGACTTTATAGAGAACGCAATTCCAGCAGCCACGACCGCAAAACCAATAGCAGCGCCACGCTTTAATGCTGCATTACGTTTATCTATAAGCTCGCTAAGCTTACGCTCACGCGCAATAAACTCAGCTTTTTGATTTTTATCTAGGTTACTTAAAAACGCATTACGCTTTTTAACATCGCGGGCAACTTTATCCAGCTCTTTA
>DAOWDF010000061.1 GCA_030639165.1 Alphaproteobacteria bacterium | reverse complement strand
TGGTGGCCTGGATATGTCTACTGGAGCAGCAAAAATTTTCCAGCAATATTTGCAAGATAATGATGGTGGCGTTGATGCAGATAAAACTAAAGCTTTTTCGCATATACGTAATGTTGTTAGAACTCTAGATTCTTATGATCGGGTTTTGGCGGAGCGTGCAGATAATACCGATAATAGAACTAACCTAGTAGACCTTGAAAAAGCGATTAGAATTAAATACGCGGCAGGATATTCAGCGCAGGAAATTGCCGAGTTCTTCAATAATGGAAGTAAAATTTCAGAATCTTATACTCCGCATCCTACAGAACATTTAGACCCAGAAGACATTAAATTAGTGCGCGCTTTGGTTGAGGCATCGGAAAGCCCAGTAGAGGAACGTGAAGCCAATATTAAGGCTGCTGCTGAAACGATAGCAAATAAAACAGATTTTGGGGCAAGCAGGAAATATACCGGCGTTGATGAAATTGACTCTACCAGTGAAACTTCACGTATTCACAGTCAAGGCGTTAATCAGCTAGATCGTGAAATCGAAGATATGATATATAGCACGACCAAAGAGCGCGTTAATATTTGTACAAATAGCACTCCTAAAAGATGGCTTGACGCGGATGGTAAAAATACAGCCGATGGTTTCTATATGATGGCAGAAATGTCCAGTACGATGATGGGTTCTATGATGGATTTATCTGATAACCTTAGTATTGCAATGAAAGGTAATGCTTCGGTTGATATTAAATCTCATTTGGGCGATATGCATGAGAAAATCAACAAAGCTATTAGTCGCTTAACACCTGCATATGAGAGTTCTCGTAATATTGTGATTGAGCTTGCGCAATGCCCACCAGAGGAACGTGAAGAATTATATAGTCAGCGTTATATGGAGGAATTTGCAGATTTGCGTGAAGGACTTTCAAATGTTTTTGCTGATATGGGTAATGATCAGGGGTTTAATTTCTACGAAGATACAGTTAAAGAACTGGATAGTTTTAGAAAAGATCTTGAAGACTATGATACAGAAACGGCACTTTTAATGGATGAATCTTTCCGTAGTGTGCAGCGATGTGGTTTTGCGCTGGATGAAGGGCAACTTCGCCATGGTGATCCAGTTAATATTAAAATTCTTGATAGCTTGTTTAAATCAGAGAGCTCTAACGAATTATATAATTCTAAGGAGTTTTGGGATTTAGATATATTAAATGATCTTGATTATAGAGAGCTAGGCGAAGCAGGTGGTTTCTCAGGATTGCCAGATGACACACAGCAAAGGCATTGGGAAAAAGTCCTTAAATATGCAGAAGGCAGTGAGCAAAATCGTGCCAAGCTTTTGGATATGCTGAATAGGGCAAATCCTCTTACATTTAATAATGGTAATGGTTATCCTGATCAGGAACGCACATATATGGACCGTATGGGTTTGCGATCTTTATTTCCGTTAATATATGGCGATATGATTATTTCCGATGCTCAAGTTCATGGTGCGCCGCGTAGCATGTATATCGGTGATTTGCATGGCATGTATGATATGAAGCATATGCCGCTTTTCGAGGATAAAGAAAATGCACAAGAAATGTCGAAATGCATAGAAGCATTTAATGAGGCATGTGGTAGTAAAAACCTAGAAAATAGAGCCGCTAGAATGGCAAAGGTAGCACAGGAGCATGATATTTTAAGTCAGGCTAAGATCGCTCACCTTATGCGCGTTGGGATAATGCAGGTTATGCGAGCGGCTAGTGATATTGAGCGCTGGGGTGGGTCAGCAACGCGCTTGCAGGCTTTTGAACAATTAAGACAGATGACACGCGTTGCATATGAGATGAAAGTACCGTTTGACTATAAGCTTGGCGGCGGTATGGACCTTAACCGTTTTGGCGGTGATCCAGATATGCCAAGACGTATTATAGAGCAGGAACTTAAATCCATATTTGTTGAAAAACAAGATAGAGGCGAAGATCTGGATGAATATGATTATAACATGATTGGTATGGCTATGAGCATATCATATACTACGCAAGGGCGAGGTAAGCGTTATAGCACGGCTACTGCCGCACAAAAAACCGATGATTTTGCCGCTAAATATACCAGTATGTTGCAGGGGAATATGGATTTGATTGGTGATGTTTCCGACTATACATTTATTAATGAAAAGCAGGAATTTTCTGAAATAATGGAGCAGACGCGTAGTCGTGTAAAAAATAAGGCTATTGAATCATATACACATCTTGCCAATGCATATGAGAGTGATGATGAGGGCAATATTAATGGTAATTTATTGCTGGATAAATTTACGAATTTAGTAGGGGTTAAGCATTTATGGCCGCTTTTGAATAATAGTGCGCGTGCGGATGCGGGTAAGCTTGGCGGGGGAAAGGATGTATCTAAGCTACGGGCAATTGGAAAATGTCAGGCGCTGGATACTTCTCAGGTACATATAACAGGTATATATGGCTCAGGAGAAATGCTGGAGCGCATTAATAATAAATTAGCTGATGGATTTATAACTTTCGATGCTGCTGATGATCTTATTCATAGTTCGGAATGGAATGAATGTATCTTCTCAAGAAACTTAATTGATGCTGGTAAATTTAATGCTATGCACGCATTTGAACGGATTTCTGCTGGTGATGCCAGTGAATGGAATTTTGATCGTGCTATGGCTATTGGTAAAGAATGTCGGGTTATCAAGGTAGCGGGTGAAGAGAAGTGGAATATGGTTTATGAAGGAGAGGAAGAAAATATAACTGATGATCAGCTATATTTATGCAAGATCTATTACGATCGCGCAGTTTTTCTTGCTTGCACTGAGGCTTCATTAACGCCGCGTGATGGTTCGTATGTCACTATGGAGGATTCCTTAGAATATATTCTAAGAGCTATTCGTCCCGAGGATAATAACCTTGAATTCGGTTTGGGTGAGTGCACATTAGAAAAATGGCCATCTGTTGAGAATGCTTTGGATGATTATAGTAAGCAAGCACCCATGTATTCAGTTATTTATATGATTAATGATGATATTGAAGAAAAAATT
>DAOWDF010000065.1 GCA_030639165.1 Alphaproteobacteria bacterium | reverse complement strand
GGCTATAACACTTGCAAGACGGCCTAATACTACGCCTTGTGCATCAATTATAATCCATTTCTTCTCGATATCAGCAGGTGTTGCAGAATATGTTTTCATAAGTCTAAAACTTTCATTGCTTATCATTTAAAAAGTTGTGCGAATATGACGCAATAAATACGGGGTGTCAATAAAAAACTGCAATAAAAACAGAGGATTAATCTGGTGGTATTATTACACCGCAATAGTTTGCAGCTACCCTTCCACTTCCCGCGCTATAGTTGATATATACTCTGACAGATCATACCTCACCCCGATTAACCCCATAAATGGGTCAAACAATCTATCCATCTCAGCAGAAACATATCCACGACACCGTAATGCCCAATATGCTTTAATTACGTTTTCTAAATGATCCATTATAAAAGCACCCTCAAATTGAGTGTTTCTTATACGATCCTGTTCCAAAAACGTTTCTCTGCAATGCATATTTCGTAACAATCCAGCTGAAGAACGTTGTTCATTATTCTCAATAGCCCTTAAAGCCCCCTCTAAAATCTCGATAAGCTCTAGATTACCCCTTGTATCCTGGGGTAAACTTGCTGAACTGGCACCTTGATTGCGGAAACCCTCCCTTACAAACTGACATTCCTCAGTAAAATTTATAGTAATATGATCTGCGCTTAGCCCTCTTTCACGAGGATAAAAAACGAGTCTATATTCAAATTGTTCTTCATACTTACCGGATTTTAAGAATGGGTTTGCTCTAATTTCAGCATTCCATGGATCTGTATCTTGCCCATAATATTTAACATGGCCTAACTCTATCCTATCAAAAATTTCACTAAAAGGTCTGCCATTAACAATTCCATTACTATAAAGATGTCTACAGAGTGCTTCTGGATCAATAAACTCAACACATCCATTATAGGCAAACCTTACCCTTTGTGTATCTGTCATGATTGGTCGTAACGTATCAATATCACCTGTACACAGAGAGAGGATATAGCAGTCTGTACTATGAATAATTGTAGCACTATCTTGTATAATAAATGTTGCCCCAGGTGGAACATTAGCAATTCCATTATCCTCTAGCATTCTCAAAGCACTTGGGTCTCGATTTTCAGGAGTAATTGATACTGGGCCCGTTTCCGCTATAACTTGGCATTCCTCCCTATCGCCAATCCATTCATCATTGGTAGCAATCTCTAACAAACGATAATACCCAGCATTTCCTATACGAAGAGATCCCTCCAACCACGTATTGATAAATTCACTATCAATAAATTTAAAGTATGTCATCCTAATAAATCCTGATATTTATAATGGTAAAAAGCGAGAGTAATTACCTAGGGCTGCGCCGCTCGGTGCCCCCTTCGCTCACGCTACGGGTTGAACTTCGTTAAAACCATCAACCACAATATTATTACCCAATCCGTATAAATACGGATTGTGTAATAATGGTCGGAACGAGAGGATTTGAACCTCCGACCCCTAAGCCCCCAGCTTAGTGCGCTACCAGACTGCGCCACGTTCCGTTCAAAATTTGAAAAATGGTCTGTAACTTATTTCTTAGGCTTAATCATACCGCGTAAGTCTTTTAGCTCAGCCAGAACAGATGCCAAAACCTTACGTTTATCATCACTTAAACTAGAGCTATCTAATTTAGGTGCTTGATTTGGCTCTTCTGTAATAGGAGCTTTGTTAGAGAAACTAACGATGATTTGTTTTTTACCAACATCACGGAGAAGCTTTTGAACACCTTTAATGGTATAGCCTTCGACATATAGCAAATGGTGAATAGCTTGAAGCAGGCTTATATCTTCGGGGCGGTAATAGCGACGACCACCACCGCGTTTGAGAGGCTTCACCTGAGTGAATTTAGTTTCCCAAAAACGTAAGACATGCTGCTGCACGCCTAAATGATCGGCGACTTCACTGATTGTACGAAAAGCTGCCGCAGACTTACGTGGACTAGCACTATTCTGAGCTGCACCTGCCTGCATTGCGCTCTTATTATCACCAGAAGATTTATATGATGGAGTCCCCGAAACAATACCGGTATCAATATTACCTTCTTTTGATAAAGAATCTGATGGCTTGATATATGCGCCCATAAAACTGCTCCTGTAATAAAATTACGTTTAGAGTACTGACAGCTAGCTGCCTTTATTAATGCGATCTTTTAACACATGAGATGCCTTAAAAACTAGCACTTTACGTGAGGAAATAGGAACCTCTACGCCAGTTTTAGGGTTACGGCCTATACGCTCTGCTTTTTCACGAATAGTGAAGCTTCCGAAGGACGATATTTTAACGTTATCACCATCAACTAAGGCATTAGCAACCTCCTCTAATACGGACTCAACCAGCT
>DAOWDF010000105.1 GCA_030639165.1 Alphaproteobacteria bacterium | reverse complement strand
TCCGTACACAAAGATATCTTACAATGATACGATGTTTGGGTCTATATTCTATTACATAGGTGTTACCGCATAGTTAATTCATTTGTAGCCTTTTGAATTTAATTTATTACATCGTTACTCGTCGCTTATGTAGGTTAACTACACTTCTCTCCTTGTGCCTTGTACTAAAATAAATTCATGTGACTAATATAATTGACAACAAGCTTAAAATAATGCACTTCAAACCTATATAAAAATTACATTGCTTTTACGGAGAATAAAATAATGAGCACAGCTACAAAATCTATGGGATTAAAAAGAATTTGCACAGGCTGCGGCTGTCGTTTTTATGACTTTGAAAAACGCCCTATCACTTGCCCTGAATGTGATATTGAGTTTACAGGTGAAGTAAAAGTTAGAACCCGCCGTACAAGTAAGGTTGCCGAAGTTAAAAAAGAAGATCCTATTAAGGCTGAAGCAGAGGCTGAAAGTAAAGATGAAGGTGAACTTCTTGAAGAAGATGCTGGCGTAGAAGTTGTTAGTCTTGATGATGCAGAAGAAAAATCTAATGAAGATAGCGATGATGATAGCGTTCTAGGTGAAGATACATTGGATGATGTTCCTGATCTCGGTATTAAAATAGAAGATGAAGGCGATGATGAAACTCTTCTAGATGAAGAAGAAGAGTAATATCCTTTTTTAGGTAATACTAATAAATTGTACACAATCAGATTTCATATAAATAAGGATTTATCGAGTGAAACAGCTTTGCAATTAGCTGAAACATTTGTAGATACATCTCTATCTAGTTCGGCAGCGCGCGAAAATCGCAAGTATAACGGCTCTTGGGTGCTCGAATGGCTTATGAACGATAAGCCCGATCTTGGGGAACTTGTTTCTAGGTTATCTCTGCAAGTCGCTATATATGATATTGCTGATTTAAGCGTTGATGCTGAAAATATCGAGATAGAAGAAACTCCTGACATTAACTGGCTTGAAAAAACTTATGCTGAGTTCAAGCCATTCTCTATTGGCCCGTTCTTTATATATGGCAGTCATTATGATGGTGGAGTCCCAGATCAGCAGATAGGCTTGCAGGTTGATGCGGCTACCGCCTTTGGATCAGGTGAGCATGAGACCACTAATGGCTGTATGCAGGCGATGCTTGATTTAAAAGGCAAGGGTGTTTGCCCATGGAATGTCCTTGATATGGGAACAGGTTCAGGGATTCTGGCGATTGCTGCATGGAAGCTTTGGAAAAGCCCGATATTAGCAGTGGATAATGATGAGGAGAGCGTCATAGTAGCAGCCCGTCACGCAGAGTTAAATGGTGTTCCTTTGAATAAAACTGCGATGACTTGCGAGCATGGTGATGGTTTTAATACCCCTGGTGTAGCTAAGCAAAAGCCATATGAGTTGATAGTAGCAAATATTCTTGCTGCCCCAGTTATTGAGATGGCTCCAGCGCTTGTTTCTGTTCTTGATGATAATGGTTATTGTGTACTTTCAGGTATGCTAGTGGAGCAAGCTGATCTGGTGGCCTCCGCATATGAGGGTGAGGGGTTAACCTTTAAAAAGCGTTATGATATTGGCGAGTGGTCAACTCTTATAATGCAGAAACATATCTAAAATCAGCAATCTAAAAGCATGCTATTGTATATAAAAAACGAAATAATGTATAATTTTAGAATATTATTTTGACAGCTAAGTATTTTAAAGTACTTTTGAAATCTTTCATCCATCGTATAGAATTTGCCCCAGGAGATTTCATGAGCATTTTTAAATCATCTAATAATACTGCGTTTTTGGAATGTTTATCAATTAATGTCTTAATTTGTGACCCTAAAACCCTAGTCATAAATTACGCAAATAAGGCGAGCGTTGATACACTCAACTCTGTTTCTCATCTTTTACCATCAGGTGTTAGGGGCGATAATATAGTCGGCCAATGCATTGATATATTCCATAAGAACCCATCACATCAGCGTAATTTGCTGTCTGATGCAACTATATATCCGTATAGTACAGTTATTCGTCTGGGGCCAGAGCTGCTTGATTTGCATGTTGATGCTATATACTCAGGAAAATCTCTTTCTAAGCTAATTTTAAGCTGGTCTATTTGCACAGAGCGTGAAAATCTTAAAGTAATGGCTGATAATATGCCTATCAACATAATGATGTGCGATCCTAAGAGCCTTGATATTACCTATATTAATCAGACAAGCACTAATACGTTGCGCGGGATAGAGCATTTGCTTCCTGTTAAGGCGGATAACATGCTTGGTACATGTATTGATGTATTCCATAAGAACCCATCACATCAGCGTAACCTCTTGGGAGAGGCAAGCAATTTACCGCACAGCGCAAAAATTAAGCTGGGCGAAGAAACTCTTGCTTTAGATGTCGCTGCCATTACTGACAAAACTGGTTATTATTCAGGTGCTATGGTGAGCTGGTCTGTTATTACAGATCAGGAGGCCTTATCTAAATCTGTTTTAGAAATATCAGATGATGTTGCCCAATCTTCATCAGAGGTAGAAAGAACTGCACAAAGCCTGTCTTCTTCTGCACAGCAAGCATCGGAGCAGGCAACAAATGTTGCTGCCGCTGCTGAGGAGGCGTCGGTAAATGTTCAGACTGTTGCTGCTGCTGCTGAGGAAATGACTGCTGCTATACAATCTATTTCAGAGCAAGTTGCACTATCCAATGAAACATCTACTAAGGCGGTAACTTTGGCTGCGGATACTAGTGATGTTGTGCAAAGGTTAAGTGAATCATCGGCTGAAATTGGTAATGTGGTTAATATGATTAACGATATTGCTGAGCAAACCAATCTTTTGGCTCTGAATGCTACTATTGAAGCGGCAAGAGCTGGTGACGCTGGTAAGGGTTTTGCGGTTGTTGCTAGTGAAGTTAAAACCTTGGCCTCTGAGACAACGAAGGCTACCGATGCTATTAAGGCACAAATTGCCAGTATGCAGACGGCAACAGAGGAAGCCGTATCATCAATTGCGTCCATTCAAGAAACTATCAACATGATTTCCGAAGCTAGTACCACAATCGCTGGTGCAATTGAGGAGCAATCTGCAACAACGTCTGAAATTTCTCGTAATATTCAAGAAGCTTCTAAAGCTACCGAAGAAGTATCTTCAAATATTACTGGAATTCAGCAAGTTTCCAGTGAGACTGGTAGCGCAGCATCTCAGCTTCTGTCTGTTGCTGGAGGGTTATCTTCTAAATCAGGTGACATGAAGACGCAAATCACTGCATTTATGAAGAGCTAATATATTTATGTGATATATTTACAGGGTATGGCAATTTATATCATTGCCATACCACCATTAACATGGATGGTTTGACCTGTCACATAGGCGGCCTCTACGCTGGCGAGGTAGCTAGCAGCGCTTGCTATATCTTCGCTTGATCCCATTTTCTTCGCAGGTATATTTGCATTTATAGCTGCCTTTTGATCATCATTAAGCGCCTCTGTCATCGCGGTTGCGATAAATCCAGGGGCTATGCAGTTCACGGTTATGCCGCGTGAGGCCACTTCTGCCGCCATTGCTTTGCTCCATCCAATCATTCCTGCCTTTGAGGCAACATAGTTACATTGTCCAGGATTTCCTGTGACGCCTACAACCGATGATATATTTACAATGCGACCAAAGCGGCGTTTCATCATTCCTCGCTGCACGGCTTGA
>DAOWDF010000261.1 GCA_030639165.1 Alphaproteobacteria bacterium | reverse complement strand
GATAAGGGCTATAAAATGTCGAAATCGCTGGGCAATGTGATTGATCCGCTCAAAATGATGGATCAGTATGGCGCGGATATTATTAGGCTCTGGGCAATGCTTTCCGATTATACGGAAGACATACGCATCGGTAAGGATACGCTGAAAAATACAGGTGATCTATATCGCCGTGTTAGAAATACACTGCGCTTTTTGCTAGGCTCTTTGGATGGATTTAGTGCTGATGAGCGCATAGATCGCGCTGATTATAACGATATGCCTGAGCTGGAGCGCTATATGCTGCATAAGCTTTCCGAGATGGATGAGTTTGTGCGCGAGGCAATCGAAAACTATGAGTTCGGCAAGCTTGCTAAGGCTCTGCATGACTTCTGTAATGCTGACCTATCGGCATTTTACTTCGATATCCGTAAAGATCGCCTCTATTGTGACCGCACCGACAGCATGGAACGTCGTGCCTGTCGCACAGTCATGGCAGAAATATATAATTGCCTAACTGCATGGCTAGCGCCTATCTTGAGTTTCACAGCCGAAGAAGCATGGAGCTATCGCCCTGAAGGTGTATTTGACGACGCGAGCAGCGTGCATCTACGTGATTTCGTGGATGTTCCAAGTGAGTGGAAAGACGATGCTTTGAATGGTTATTGGCGTTCTGTGAAAGTAATACGAGAAGAAGTCTTTGCAGAAATAGAGCCTTTGCGAGCTAATAAAGAATTAGGGTCGTCTTTAGAGGCAAAGCCAAGAGTTAGAGTTGCAGATAATATATTGAAAGTTATAAGTAATATTGATATGGCAGATATATGTATCACTTCGCAAATCATAATGGAGAGCGGAGAAGGCGGTATAGTAATTGAAAAAGCAGAAGGCTCTAAATGTGAGCGTTGCTGGAAAATTCTGCCAGAAGTGAGCGCTGAAACGCACCTATGTAACCGTTGCTCTGACGCGGTTGATGCATATAAGGATAGCAGTAAAGCCGCCTAATAAATTGCAGGTGGTGGTTGTATTTCTGCCGCAAGATCTGGAGTATATTGCTGTTGTTCAATCATATTCTCAAATACGCCGTGTCTAAGCCCATGCTTGGATGCGGTAATGTCGGTTATTTTAAACCGTTCAATTAAATGCATTAAGAGCCGCGCGGCATGAGGTGCAGATTTTACACGCTTTTTACTGATTTTATATTTTTCATGCAATTTTTCTTTTGCAGTATTTATAAGCCTTGAGGAAAGCTCTTCAGCTTGGCTTTCATTAATGGTATAGCCTTCTAATTTTGCATGTACATCTGTATATTTTTTATGAGATTTCAATATTTGTCTTGGGTTTCCACCGACTACATAAAGGTGCTTTAATTCCATATCTTTATATTCTTGGGGAAGTTTATCAAGTTGATCCATTATATATATATCTGGGGCATAATCTTGATCGGCGATACTATATGCCCCCAAAGACAGGCTAATGCAATTCTCTATTTTTCCATCTTTAATAGTAGCAAATTCAGATGAGCGTCCGCCCATATCCCAAACAACACCATCGGCCTCTTCAAAGCTATGCTTAACTCCAAGGGCAGAGTAATAAGCTTCTTCTTCACCGCTAAGAACTTCTATATCTATATCAAACTCATTATTTAAGTGCTCTATAAGTTCATCTTTGTTATCAGCTTCGCGTAGGGCTCCTGTACCGATGGCTATTATATCAGTGAATTCTATATCTGAATATTTACCGATGCATTTTTCTATGAATTCTACGGCACCTTTAACGTTGTTTTCTTTAAGGGTTTTTGTGTTTTTCTTATAATCCCCAAGCATACATTGGTGCTTTTCATCTGCATGAACCTCACCATTATCATCGAAAATAGTAAAGTGCACAGTGTTAGAGCTTATCTCTAATACCAGATACGGTTCTTCAGGTAGATTCTTTAAGTTTATTGCCATAATTGGTGTATATCAGTTTTTCTTTAAAAAAGTCCAGAAAAAAATGTTGTTTTGCCAGAGGTTATATTTCACAATACTCCTCATGGAAAAAGAAGATGTTAAAAAAACTAAAATCCAGCCAGTTATCGCTGGCTATGCTGCTATTGTAATTGTCAGTATTCTTATAATAACCAAGGGCTTCGCCTATTATCAAAGTGGCTCTATCAGTGTTATGTCTTCCTTAATTGATTCGGTATTGGATTCTTGTGTATCTATAATGGCGCTGGCCAGTATTTATTATGCGCGCAGACCAGCAGATGAAGATCATCGCTGGGGGCATGGTAAGATGGAGGCTGTGTCGGCATTATTCCAGTCCGCTATTATTGCTGGCGGTGGCGCATTTCTAGTTTTTGAATCTATAAACCGCCTATATGAGCCTGTGGTGGTAACGCATCACATGATCGGCATATATGTGATGTTGGTTTCTATTGTTCTTTCAATTTTGCTGGTAGTAATTCAGCGCTATGTTTTGCGTCACTCAAACTCATTAGCCATTGAGGCAGATAGCGCACATTACGGTAGTGATATTTTAATAAATGCAGGAGTGTTGGCTGTCTTAGCATTAGGGCTTTATGGAGCCCCTACATGGATTGATCCTATATTCGCTGTTTTGGTAGCGGGCTTTATGGCTTACCTAGCAAGTGGCATTGCTAGGAAATCTATGGATATGTTGCTAGATAGGGAACTGCCTGATGAGGATCGTGCAAGTATAATAGGAATTATCGAGGCAAATAATAGTATCTTAGGCTGGCATGACCTGCGAACGCGCCGTAATGGTGAAAATTATGAGATGTCATTTGATATAGAGGTAAAGCATGATGCCTCTTTGCTTGAGGCGCATAAAATTTCAGAAGAAGTTGAGCATGCCATATTAGGAGTGTACCCAAATTCTGAAGTGCTTATTCATATTGATCCATATGGTCACATGGAAAATAGCTCTCGCCATCGTATAAAGGGTATCCATATCTAAATGTAGATACTTTTAGCGCGCCGCTGTGGCTAGGACTGTTGTAGGCTCATCCGGAGTAGTGTGTAGCCACCAAGCCTCACGATTAATAGAGAAGATCGGCTTATAGTGATTTATAGATTTTGCCGCCAGCATGGTTTTATTCTGGTTATCCAAAATCATTGTGCCTTTTTCAGAGTAAACAACCAAAACAGCATGTGGGATATTCTTTTTCTGATCCTGAACAATAGCCACTCTCATACGGTTTTCTGGCACTCCAAGAACGCGCAATGCTACATATTTGGCAATAGCAAAATCTTCGCAATCACCACCGCGAGTTAAAAATTCTATTGGATTTGCCCAGTAATCAGATTTACCCCAGTTTTTACTATCATCAATATATTTCTTTTTATTCATTAGGGTATTAACATTTTTTGCCATTTTGTGAATGGATGTAGATTTTAATTCTGCCAGATCGGTTTGCAGCTTTTTTATAGTGCGCTTGGATTTTTTATCCTCAAGAGCAACATCAAAACTCTCAAACATTTCTGTCCATTTGGTAAAAGCGCTTAGATTATTAGAGCGTTTTTCCTTTGCTCCAAAAAGCTTCGGGTGATGGTTGATTTTGCTAAAAGCTTCGTTAGCTGTATCAGCTAGCGCAATACGTGCGGGTACATCTTTAATTTCTGCTGCATGTGGTCTTTTCGCCATAACGCAAATTGATGCAATAAATATCATGGTAGTAGCAGTAATACGCAATACTTTCTGGCGTAAGAGCAGTAAATTTAATTCCCGCTGGGATATTTTATTCTGATCTATTAATATTAACCCTAAGGGCTGATATGACGTTTTTTGTATTTTTAGGGCTGTTTTCAGGTCATATGGAGAAATCCTGCCATTAAGCACAAGTGATTCGCCAAGCTTATTGCGGCTAACCGCGTTTTTAATCTGTCTTAAAACGCCAGTATTAGCCGTATTCCTACCCTTATTTATATTATTTACGCTGGTGCTGCGCACAATAGCCCCTTTTACAAAATTATTACTACCCCCTATTAAACACTAGAAAGATTGACGAATTACTAACAAAAGCCCATAAAAGGCTATATTTTAAATAAAAATCACAGGTTTTCTAAAATGCCGAATAAGCAATTTAATGATATTAGCATCGTTCAGACAATGAAAAATCAGGATATTCTTGTGGTCGGAGACATCATGCTCGATCGTTTTGTTTATGGAAGTGTAGATCGTATTTCTCCAGAAAGCCCTGTGCCTGTGCTATCGGTATCGCGTGAGAAAGTGATGCTGGGTGGAGCTGGTAATACGCTTGCAAACCTAGTTAATCTGCAATGCAAAGGCAAAATATTATCGGTTATTGGTGATGATGAAGATGGTGATAATATTAAGGCGTTAGCAGTGGAGCAAGGGATTGATATTTCAGGATTGCTGCAATCAAAGTCTCGTAGGTCAATAGTAAAGACGCGGTTTTTAGCAGGCCATCAGCAGCTTTTACGCACTGATTATGAGCGTGTGGAAGAGCTTTCTCAGGAATTAGCCGATAGCTTATTATCTAAGGCTAAAGATCTTTTGCCTAATGTGAAAATCGCTATTCTTTCCGATTACGGCAAGGGGTTGTTAACTGCTGGTTTCATTAAGTCATTTATTGAGCTGGCAAAGCAGCATGATGTACGCGTGCTGGTTGACCCTAAAGGCACTGATTATAGTATTTATGCTGGCGCTGATATTGTTACCCCTAATAAGAAGGAGCTATCCGAAGCTACTGGCGGGTTGTCAGTCGAAAGTGATGAGCAGGTAATAGTGGCCGCACAGAAATTAATGCATGAAAGTAATATTTCAAATGTTATTGCGACTAGGTCAGCCGATGGCATGAGCCTAATTCAAGGTGATGGGAAGATTACACATATAAGATCTGCCTCTGATATAGAAGTGTTTGACGTATCGGGAGCAGGTGACAGCGTTATTGCCACAATTGCCGCCTCGATGGCAGCGGGAGCAGATATAGCTAGCTCAGCTAGGATAGCGAATATCGCTGGCAGCATTGTTGTATCAAAGGTCGGCACTGCGCCAATTCGCTTTAGTGAGATATTGGAAGCATTGCGTAATAACGATGGTCATAATCCAAAAGCATCACGTATGCGCGAAGCTCCCGTTCTAAGCCCAGAAGAGGCAGCTGAGGAAATATCACGCTGGAAGGCTCGTGGCCTTAAGGTTGGCTTTACTAATGGTTGCTTTGATGTGCTGCACTTTGGGCACGTAACTTATTTGAATGATGCGCGTAATAAATGTGACCGCCTAATTATAGGTTTAAATTGCGATAGTTCTATACGTATTTTGAAAGGCAATGATCGACCCGTTCATGATGAAGACTCACGCAGCGCAGTAATATCTGCGCTAGGCTCTGTTGATATGGTTGTGTTGTTTGGCGCAAAAGATGCGGCAGATGATAATACGGCCTGTTTTTTACTGGCCAAGCTTCAGCCTGATATTTATTTTAAGGGCGGGGATTATACTATATCCCAAATACCCGAAGCTCCTACAGTGCAGCAAAATGGCGGTGTAGTGGAGATAATGCCTGTATATGACGGTCATAGCAGCACAATATCCATTGGAAAAATCAAGAGCGCATAGAATTATAACTGTACCTGCACCCAAAGAGTTGATAGAATTTTCTGTAGGGATTCTAAAAGCTTTAGCCATTTATAATTTTGCAGGATATTATCAATATGCGTTCTTTTCTTTCTATTTCAATGTGCCTTTCTTTAATTGTTATTATTAGTGGCTGTAATGCTACTTCACCTAAGCCGTGGGGGCGTGGTTATAGCTCTTTTGACGAGGAGTATAAATCTGCTCCAGGTGTTAAAGCTGACTCTGTAGGTTATAATTATACTTACGAAAATAATGCAGCAGCCATTGAAAAACTTCGCCCGATAGCTAGTGATCTTGTTGATAAACTCGATACTAAACTATCATCAGGCGCGAATAACATATATCTGAAAATACCTGCAAATACAGTGTTTTATAACAGCTTTGACTACCTTATTCGTGATGAGCTAAGAAATCGTGGCTATATTTTATCAAGCTCTTCTGGCGGCGCGATTAATGTCGAGTTTATTGCAAAAGAAGGTACGGCTAAATGTATAAATTCAGTCAGTGATATTCAGTATCATCATAGTTATCTATCTTTGGTTATTGATGTGGTTGAGCATATACCATCTGATTTTGTTGGCGGCTTTTATGATGTTAAGCTTGATGATATTAAGGTTGGAGGTAACGTGAGGGTTGATGATTATAAAGCTAGCGATGAAATTAAGATTGATGTTCCTGTATGTCCAGAAGAAGCTGAATAATATAAATTAAAAGGTCTGGAACCATGAAATATAGTAATTATATTTTGGCCTTGATGGCTCTGCCAATGCTCGGAGCGTGTGGTGATCTCTTATCGTTTAAGCTGGCAAGTACAGGTGTTTTGGCTACTACATCGGGGATTTTTTCTCAACCTGACGTTAATTTGAAAGAAAAAAATTACGCTGCGGCTGATTTTCTTGTCGGGCAAATGAGTTCTCGTGTTGGCAAGTCTAGTGCTATTCTAGTGCAACCTTTAGAGGAAATGGACAATGCTGGTATTTCCTCGCCACTGGGTGCCTATATTCCAGAAGGCGTGGGCTTACGTTTTTCCGAGCTTGGCTATAGGGTCTGGCTGCATCAGGTTGCGGCAAATGGTAATAGTGGCCTCTATTCTCCACCACCTGAAAATTCTAAGCCAGCCTTCATCTTAAAGGGAACGTATAAGTCAAATAATGATAATCTAGCGGTTTTCCTGCGCTTGGTTAATGTTAGATCGTCTCAGGTTGTTGCTAGTTTTGATTATGAATTACCTTTATCAAGAGAAGTCAGGGATATGTCCAAGACGCAAACCCGTATATTCAGGGTCGCAGACTAGATTTAATATTATCTTGCCATCAACACATGATAAAAGTGATAACTGCTATCGCTGG
>DAOWDF010000071.1 GCA_030639165.1 Alphaproteobacteria bacterium | reverse complement strand
GACCTAAACTGGACGCCTAACTTCAACAAAGACGGCTATATGGCGCAAGTAAATAAGGTCATCGACTATATAAAAGCTGGCGATATTTTTCAGGCAAACATAGCGCAGCGCTTTGATGCTGATTTGCCAGAAGATTTTGACCCCTTCGTCCATTACTTACATTTACGCGAAGTTAACCCCGCTCCCTTTTCTGCTTATATGAATATTGGAGACGTTAAAATATCATCCACCTCGCCTGAGCGTTTTATTAAGGTGCGAGACAGAAATGTTGAGACATCACCAATTAAAGGAACCCGCCCGCGAGCAAATGACTTTAAACAAGATCGCGAGTATAAAAAAGAACTGCAAGCCAGTGAAAAAGATAATGCAGAAAATATAATGATTGTTGATCTTATGCGTAATGATCTATCAAAAATATGTGATGCTAGCAGTATCGAGGTATCAGATTTATGCAAACTAGAAACATTCGCTAGCGTCCACCATTTAGTCTCAACAATCCGTGGCAAATTATCCGAAGATAAAGGCCCAATCGACTTAATGAATGACTGCTTCCCTGGTGGGTCAATAACAGGAGCGCCAAAAATCCGCGCCATGGAAATAATCGAGGAAATGGAGGAAGCTCGTCGCGGTGCATATTGCGGCTCTATAGGTTATATCGGCTTTGATGATTACATGGATATGAACATCATGATCCGCAGCCTGTCATTTGAACCCAGAAAAGTATCGCTGCAAGCTGGCGGTGGAATTGTCGCAGACTCATCAGCAGAAGCAGAATATGAGGAAACATTAGACAAAGCTAAGGCAATTTTAGACTCATTTAAAACCAGCGCCCCTAAGAAAAACAGCCTATTTGCTAAAACTGCGTGATACAATTAATATATAGTCATATGCTATAGGCTTTGCTGGCTGCCTTTATAAGATCCTCTTGATTTTATTGGAATAAATATGATTTTAATAATCGATAACTACGACTCATTTGTCTATAACCTTGCTTGCTATGTTGAAAAACTAGGCGAAAAAACTGATGTTCGGCGTAACGATAAAATCACAATCAAGGAAATAGAAGAATTAGCACCAGAAGCCATAATCATTTCCCCCGGGCCTAAAGCTCCCAAAGATGCTGGGATTTGCATCGAGCTAATCAAAGAGATGGGTGCAAAAACCCCAATCCTTGGAGTATGCCTTGGGCACCAAGCGATATGCGAGGCGTACGGAGGCAAAACTATAACTGCGCAAAAACCCATGCATGGTAAATCCAGCAATATAACTCACGATAAAAGCGGGCTATTCCATAACTTACCAAGCCCGCTAAAAGTCGGGCGTTACCATTCGCTCAGTAGTGATCTTTCTGGTTGTGATGATCTTGAAATAACAGCAAATACAGAATCGGACGAGATTATGGCCGTTACCCATAAAAACTTCCCAGTATTTGGCGTTCAATTCCACCCCGAATCCATACTTACCCCACAAGGAATTAACCTAATAGAAAACTTTATTGCCTATAGTAAACACTGGCATAAAAGTAACGATAAATAAGGCTCTAATAAATAATGAGTGATATCAACAACATAACAGTATATTTAGGTTCATCTGGAAGATGTCGAGATATATATAAAGAATCGGCTAAAAAACTAGGTGATTTAATTGGAAGCCATGGTAAATCAGTAGTTTACGGCGGTATGGATGCAGGGTTAATGGGAATCGTTGCTAGCCAAGCCCTCGAGTCTGGAGCTCATGTAACAGGAATTATCCCAAAAAAACTCAAAGATAGTGAGCGCATTCACCCTGGCCTTAATGAAACAATTCTTGTGCCCGACCTATGGGAGCGTAAACTAAAAATGTTTAAATTAGCTGATGCTATCATATGCTTGGCTGGTGGATTTGGCACTATTGATGAAATGTTAGAGGCTATATATTGGGCACAATTAAGCTCACATACAAAGCCTATAATTCTGGTCAATACCGATAATTATTGGGATGAATTTATAAAATACCTTAACACATTGCCAGACATACCAAAAGATCAGCTAATAATCGTTAATAATATGGAAGACATTTTCGGCAAACTTAAAAGATGGAGAACCCACAGGGTCAGCAAAAACATTGAAAAGCTCCCTCATTTTGAAGATGATATTTTAAGCGATAGCGACCAGCCTATAATTATAAATGAGGCTAGTATTAAAAATAGTTATTTACTGGCAACAGCATTAGGGTTGAAACAATTAGGAAAGCATAACCGCCACATTGGCATTCTTAATAATAAGGGGCAATTTGATAATTTATTAAGCTGGGTTAATCATGCTCAAAAAGAGCATTTCATAACTGATCGCTGCACGGAGCTTTATAGCGTAGCATCGAATCAGGATGAATTAATAGCCAAATTAGACAAGCAAAAAGAAATTAATATAGACTTGGACATAGAAAAATGGGGTCCTAGTGAAACCACTACCCATATAGAAGTAATAGAAACTGAATAAAACATGCAAAATAAATTAATGCTGGAAGATTTAGAGATGGCATTATCTATGCAGGAATTTAGCTACGAACAAATTGCTGCAATAAAACAATCCGCAACACAAACAACATTTAATAAAATAAGTGACGGTGAAAAACACACTGAATAGTTATCATGATATTATACCAGATATTAATGGAATTATATTAGACATAGCAAAAGATCTAGATGTTACATTAACTGATATAAATCTTAGAGATACAGGAAACCAGCATCTAACCAAATTAGATGAAGCAGCTTTTCCGCCATATATACCAGCATAAAATTATTAAGCTACTGCCTGCAATTTGGCCTTAGTCAGAGCAATTTTATTTTCTACTCGTAGTTTATCATCTGCCTCAACTGCCAAAGTTAGGTCTTCAGCAAAATTAACAAGATCTTTCTCTAGAGCACCCTTGTCCAGATCCTTAACATCAACCGCACCTTCTGCCAAAATAGTGCAGTTTTGTGCCGTTACATCTGCAAACCCGCCAACTATGAATATCTCACGTACATCAGAGTTACTTTCATCTTTATGGAGACGAACAACACCAGTTCTTAATGATGATACAATCGAGCAATGCCCGGCCATTACACCAAAAGATCCGTCATCACCGGGTACTTCAACCATATACATGGGCGCAGATACCAGTTTCTCTTCTGGCGATACTAGTTCAAAATTTATTACATTAGTCATTATTACACCTCTGGAAGTGATTGATTACTTACTATTGGAATATATGATTCCGGTACACCTTGTACAAATTCTGGAGATGCATTAACAACCACATATGGATTTCCACTAGAGTGAAGGCGAAAAGTAAAACCAATACCACCCTCATCCCGAATATATATTCCCGCTTGGCTAGCATCAAAATCAGAAACTACTCTTTCCCATTTTTGCTGTTCCATAAGAAACACTCCTTAATTACACAATATTAATAGCAAACTATATTTATGTACGACTAGGCAAATAAGGCGCAGCGTACATTTCGTACGTAAGCCGCAATTTAACGACGCTCGCACTTAAATATAGGAATCTATTAAGCTGCTTCTTTTGCCATTTTTGTAGCTTTTTCAACAACTTGCTCAATAGTACCAGTCATATAGAACGCTGCTTCTGGCAAATGATCATACTCACCAGCAACAATTGCTTTAAAGCCTTTGATTGTATCTTCCAGTGGAACAAAAATACCTGGGCTGCCAGTAAATACTTCTGCAACATGGAATGGCTGTGACAAGAAGCGCTGTATCTTACGCGCTCTAGCAACAGTCAATTTATCATCTTCTGAAAGCTCATCCATACCCAAAATAGCAATAATATCTTGCAAGTTCTTATAGCTCTGCAAAATTTGCTGAACTGAGTTTGCAACGTCATAATGCTCAT
>DAOWDF010000001.1 GCA_030639165.1 Alphaproteobacteria bacterium | reverse complement strand
TAGACTTTTATAACTTTTCTGTCCGGAATAGTGTAGCCACATCAAACATTAACCTATCTAAATCAATCTGCTAGATTACAAACATAGAGACTGTTAGCGTTTTATCTCATTATTCTTACAGTGCTAATCTTTTGGCGTAATATACTAAGACATACCATTTGATACTGGTACATGACTGTTATCCGCAATAAGGGTCTGATCCTGAGTTTGTGAAGGAGCAGTATCATTTGGCACTTCTTGTGCCTTTGCAAAACTACTGCTCAGCTTTCCTTGATTTTTGGCCATAGACTCTGGTAATTCACCAATAGAACTGGAGGCTAGCTCTGCCGTTTCAGCCTTTGGCGCTTCACTTTTTGGTGCACTGACCGCTGGCTCATCATCATCCATAGCGCTTTCTGCAACGCGAACAGCTTGCTTTCCTAATGCCACCAAATCGGAATCGTCAGGTCTATATTCCTCACCTGCCGCGACATCTATGCCTTCCACAACGGCTTGCCGCGCAGCATCACCAACGCCAAGCCCAACAATATTTCCAGCGGTTTCCGCGGCTCCCGCGGCAAGTTCAGATGCCGCCTTCCCATAGTTTCCATCATAAAGTTCTTTTCCAACAGCAACAAGGCCAATACCAGCGGTTACAACCGCCCCAACAACAGGGACTTTCTTTGCAAATATTCCTACGGCTTTCACACCTCCAAGAGCTACCGCCCCGATCTTAGCAAGCATCGACGGCGATTCAGTTACCACAGAAGCCGCAACCTTGGCCGCTACTTTTGCGCCGCCCTCCACAGCCACTCTTTGAACCTTTTCACTTTCCACTGCCTCCATAGAAGCGCCAATTACAGCGCCTGCAACATTGCCTTCTGCAATATCAAGCGCAATACCTGCTTTCCCCGTATTGCTTGCAAGTTTATTTCCAAGCCCGCCACTACTACCACCCGAAGGGTCAATATCTGGCTTTGAAGCAGTAGAATCTGGCGCTTTATTCTGCGCGCCAGCCTCCGACATTCCCTTAATCATTTTATCCGAAGCCTCAAGATTAGCCTTGAGCGTATTAGGCATAGTCCTTGACGTATCGGGCGTAATAACCTTCTCCGCATTGATATCGGCCAAGGTATCATTAACCATTTTTGCGCGGTTATCATTGAAAACTTCGGCCGCTGGCAAGGGGCTTTCTGGCGCAATCTCGCGAGTGAAAAACATGCGCGAACCTTTGGTAGTGAAATCCGGCCCATCAGGCCCAACTTCCCTTTGCAGCTTTGCGCTCATAATCTTGTTGGCTTCCACGCCCGATCCTGCAGAACCAGCAGTATCTGCGACAACAACATGTAGTGTCCCTTGTGCCGCTTTAGGATTATCCGCAAGATTAATCAGAGCATCAGGAGTATCTGGATACTGCGCCCGCAGCGCATCTTTATCTATAGTAACGCCCGCATTATGCTGCTTTACAATATCATCTATAATTTGTGTCCCGCCATTGGGGCTAGTCGCTAAAAATGTTCCGTGTGAATGCTCAATTGTTTCGGGGGCAAAATCGCCCTCTTCCATCAAATCCTTAAAATGTTTGAAAGAGCCTTCCTCATTGGCAAATTTATTGCCGTCCGGCGCGTTGCCTTTACCCTCGTGGCCTTTATCATGCATATAGCCTTCAGCAAGAGTGACCGCCTTTTCCTCAGAACTCATTTGAAAGACGCGCTTATCACCGCTTTGCGCTAGCGCTTCGGTCTTTTCAATAAGAACCCGTGAATTGTCAGGAACCTGCACAAAATGATCAATATCGTGATAACCATTTGCCGCCACGCGGGTGCGATCAATTTCAGCAGAAACAGCACTTTTCACAACCAGATCATGGCCACGCGAGCCAGCCTCAACGCCTACCCTCTCCATATTATTATGCGCCAGAGCCAGCGCACTAGGGCCTTTTCCATCAGCATAATCATCAAGGTGGGTCTTCACGAAGTTATCAGCCAGCTCTTTTCCGCTCTGCCCACCCTCAAAGAATTTTCCGCCCCGATCAGTAAATGTCTGATCGCGCTCAAAGGATTTTTCTATGATTTGCGTGAGTTTTTCTTTTGATCCAGCGTCCGCGACCAAAGCAGGGCTAGCAAGAGCAACCCTTAAAACCTCTGCTTGTGAATAATTTGATGCCCCGCCCGCCATATTTTAATCTCCATGAGTACTCTATCACCAAACAGTTAAGATAACCCTTACAGGGCGCTTGATTATTGATATAAATAGGCATAATATGAACGCAGAAATAACATAATGTGATTGTGAGCAAGAAAATGGCGTTTGTAATCAAATCGAGCTGGTGGGATGAACTAGCAAATTACTTCTCATTCACTAATAGTGGATCTGCGGAAATTGACAGCATTGATATGTTTTCAGATCTCTCTACCTATGTCGAAGGCAATTTTTCTCAGTTATTATCATCCAGTTTCCTATCAAGCATCGGCACAGTTCTTGAGCCAGGCTCACAGTCCAAATCCAACCTCCTAATTGCAACCGAGCCAACCGATATGATTATCGGTTATGGCGGTTATGATTTCCTTGCAGGCACAGATGGCGATAATATTCTTTATGGAGGAACTGGCCACGATTTCTTTAGCCCTGGCGGCGGAGTAGATTTCATAATCGGCAGCGTAGAAAGCGCGGCATCATCAGAAGCTGATACCGTTGCTTATTTAACCGCGCAAAGCGGCATTGTCGTTGAAACAGCTGGCAGCGCATCATCGGGCGATAGCGGTGACAGTGGCGATAGCTCCCTCCTCCCCAATCAGGATGTCTATAGCTTCACCTACGCTGACTGGATTGCGCGCATTGTTCCCAAAATCAGTGATTTTGAAGTCGGCACAAATGGTGATTTCATTGATGTATCAGGTATACTCGCAGAAGTTGGCTATACAGGTAATGATCCTGTAGGCGACGGCTATATCCGCCTTTCCAATTTAAGCAGCGGTCTTAAAATCCAATTCGATCAAGATGGCTATGGCGGCAGCTCCCCTAAAGAAATGACCAAGCTTTTAGGGCTAACCGTCGATAGCTTTTCTGTCGCCGATAATCTCTCATGGGATGGATCTCTTAGCAGTGGCGGCGGTGGATCAGGCGACACTGGCGAGGGGTATTTCACCTTTGTGCCAGATGATGGCGATGGCTCTTACGATATACTCTACTCGGTAGAGAATATTTTTGGCTCCGACCATAATGATGTAATACACGGCCACGCAGCATTAGATAATATTCTCATTGGCGGCTTAGGCAATGATCACCTCTATGGCAAGGGCGGCGATGATACACTCATAGGCGGCGAAGGACTTGATACTATATATGGCGGCGACGGCAATGACCTTATCATCGCTGGAATTGGCTCTGACCAACTATATGGCGAAGGCGGCAGTGACATTTTCAAATTTGATGCCTCCATCAGCAGCAATATTTCTGCTAACACTTCCTATATCCATGACTTTGAGACAGGGCTAACGGGCGATAAAATCGATGTCAGTGAAATCCTCGAAACCATAGGATATGATGGCATAGACCCAATCGCCGATAATTATATCAATATCACCCAATCAGGCAATGATACTCTCGTACAAATTGACTGGGATGGGGTTGGCGCACAAAGCGCAGAAACTCTGGCAGTCCTAAAAAACATTCAGGCAAGTGATTTCTCCGCAAGCGATAATTTAATTGCATCCACAAACACCACCCTGTTTGTTTCCGTGCTTGGTCAATCTAACGCAGAAGGCCTACGAGTTTTTGGTGGCGACTCAGATTCTGGCATAACCCGCATGCTAGATATGCTCAGCACCCAAACTGACTATGATGTAGTTACCAGCACTTTCAAAGATGAAAACGGTAAGATTGTTATGCCTGCAAAAGGTGGCACAAGAGTTGATGGTAATAGTGGTGTTGATATAGATGATGCATGGTGGTTCCCTGATGAAGGGCTTGCTGGAGAGATTTTAGTGCGCGCAGTTGCCATGCTTGGCGTACAAATCGCTGAGCTACGAGCTGCGGGAGCAGTTAAGCCCGTAATCGTCTGGGGGCAAGGCGAAAGCGATGCTTTACCGATCGGACAATCTGGAGATATCCTAACCGCACAAGCACGCTATATGGACGCGACATTATCAATATTTGATTATATTAAGGCACAACTCGGCGACGATATAGAATTCTACATCATGCAAACCAGCCGATATAATGATGTTGCTGCGCAATTACAGGGCGTTTCTCAATCAAACATTGATGACACTTTAGATGGCTTAGTATATATCCGCGACGCACAAGAGCAAATGGCGATGGATAGAAGCGATATCCATCTTGCTGCTAACTATACTGACCTTCCAATGTTATCGGAAGTTGACCCCGTTGGTTATGGAACCGATGAGTGGCACTATCATAGTGAAGAGCGCGAATTGATCGGTGATCGCATCGGTGATTTTATGGCTCTTGAAATGGGTTTTGACCATGTTCTTGATGACGCGGGTGACTACCCCTTATATTTGCTCTCCGCCCTAGAACTAAAAGACCATAGCGGCATGACAATTAACGGTAACGATAATGACAATATAATTG
>DAOWDF010000180.1 GCA_030639165.1 Alphaproteobacteria bacterium | reverse complement strand
GGTTTATAAAAAGCTAAAATATCCAGAACAATCTATTATATCAATCCTCGCTCCGCCGAAAGCCATCAATAGCGATTTCATCGAGCTCATCCGCGTCTTTTTTGTCTAGTTCTGATTGCTCCTCGGCATCTCTGCGCTCGGCAATTATCTCGACTTTTTTAAGTTCAGCAAAAGCCTTACGCATATCTTCCTGCGCCATGACTATTAACTGCTCCAGCTTATCACGATTATCGTCTACTGCTTCAATTTGGCTTTTAGCCAGCGCTGCATATGGGCCAAAAAATTTGAGCATCTCTGCGTCCATATCTTTGGTTTTCTCTTGTTCTATGGCTAGCTGAATCTCTATAGCATCACGCTGCTTTTTAAGCTCCTCCGCCTGACGGTAAAGCTCTGCCAAGGTCTTTTGCTTTTGCTCTATATCATGTTTTCGTACACGAATTAACGGCTTAAGATCAGCCATATAGCTATACACTTACTTACTTGCTATTAGTAAGTGCCCTTCTCATTATAATTTGCCCTTTTATTTCTATATATTTATAAGTGATATTTGATATTACAACCACAACAAATAAGACAAGAAAAACCAGTGAGTTATTAAGATAGTTATCCCCTAAATCTATATATCTGACCCCATCCAGCATTACAGTAAAATTTAGGCCTAATATTTTTTGAAGTATTATGAAGAATGAGATCATGCAGAATAATATTGCGCCATGTATGAGATAGATAGAATAGGATAGCTTACCGAGATATATGAATATTTTGCCCTTTAATATATCCGACAGCCAGCCTTGCTCGTGCGCAAAAATATAAATAGCCAAGCAGAATACCAAGCTACAAACTATTAATTTATTTGGGTAGGAAACAGATACGGCGATAATTACCAGACCAATAACTATGACTTCTATTATCGTCGCTATAGCTTTATTAAGCCGCGACCTATCCTTCATTTTCTTATATAGAAAATAAACCAACGCGCCGGAAAAGAAACATGAAAGCCCGTTTAAAGATTGCTTTGTTAATGTAGTATCGCCCAAAAATATTAGCATATATGTAGCGATTGCCACCGCGCCCCATATTAAATAACGCGGGCTTTTTATAAGAAACAGCGTAATGGCAAATATTATATACATGTAATATTCAATGCTTATGCTCCACGATAAATAATTAAAGGAGAGCTGCTCTGTGTAATGTGTCCATGACTGGATTAACAACATATTGGGAATAATTTCAGACAATGATGTTTGCCCTGTAAAAGGCTCATTATTAAAATTTATGCCGTAATTGGCTGCAAAATATTTACCTATCTCTATAATAATAAAGACAATGAGCATTACTATATGAAGCGGATAAATCCTGCTTGTTCTTGAGATTATGAATTTTTTGAAATTAAAATCTGGTTTAAAACCATATCTGTGAGCTAAGACAAAACCGCTTAAGACAAAGAAGAAGCTTACGAATAACGCAGAATTACGAAAAAATGAGGCATCCACAATGGTTTCTACAATTCGCACATGGAACAAGACAACCAATAAGGCACAAATACCGCGAAAGCTGTCTAATACATGAAACCTTTGCTCGCTTAACTCTTTGAGTTTTTTATCAGCCATAACTCATACCTAATATGCTGGCTAGCTGTGAAAATCCCTCTTCAATAGAAGTGCATTCATCCTTATTTTGTGTCAGGAATTCTTCAATATCAGGATAAACCATAATTGCCTCATCGACAGCCCTATCGCTTCCATTACGATACGCGCCAAGTCGTATAAGTTCTGCCATATCCTCATAAGTCGTTATTACCTTTTTAGCTTGGCGTAATATTTCATTTTGCTCAGGTCTTATAGCATTGGGCAGTGAACGCGACACAGATTTCAGCACGTTAATCGCTGGATAACGCCCGCGATCAGCTATTTTTCGCTCCATAACTATATGGCCATCTATAAGACCGCGCACGGCGTCCGAGATTGGTTCGTTATGATCATCGCCTTCGACCAGAACCGAGAAAAGCCCCGTGATCGATCCCTCACCTTGCGCACCTGGGCCTGCTCGCTCCATTAATCTTGCCAGCTCTCCGAATGTTGTTGGTGGATAGCCCTTGGAGGTTGGCGGCTCACCCGCGCTAAGGCCGATTTCTCGTTGCGCCATGGCAAAACGTGTGAGCGAATCTATCAGGCATAATACCTGCTTGCCCTGCCCTCTGAAATATTCCGCCAGTGCCAGCGTTGTATATGCCGCTTGACGGCGCATAAGCGCAGGCTCATCACCAGTTGCAACCACAACAATAGAGCGCGCCAGCCCGTCTTCACCAAGATCAT